>DRJH01000219.1 GCA_011052285.1 Gammaproteobacteria bacterium | reverse complement strand
CTACATCATCGTATTGTAGTAATGCAAGACCTGGCCCTTATGTTCTTCTTATGTTCCTGTATGTTCCTGTAACTTGACATATGGTACTATTCTAGTATCATATTTTCATGCCCAAGAAAATACGTGAGTTAATCTATTTGCTAGAGAAATCTGGCTTCATCAATAGAGGCGGAAAAGGTAGTCACCGAAATTTCCTTCACCCTTCTGGCGTAAAAGTAACCATTTCCGGAAATCCCGGTAAGGATGCCCTTACATACCAAGAGAAGGAAGTTAAGTTAAAAATTGCAGAGGTTAAAAAATGAAAATCGCAGACCAATATATAAAGTTAGTAGAGTGGTCAGAGGAGGATCAATGCTATATAGGATCATCTCCAGGATTCATTGGCCCCTGCTGTCACGGCAAAGATGAAACCAAGGTTTATAAACAACTTTGTGGCATTGTTGAAGAATGGGTGGATATTCATAAACAAGAAGGCATCCCGTTACCAGAGTCGTTTGCCAGTAAATCATTTTCCGGAAAATTTGTTATTCGAGTAGGTAAAGATTTGCATAAAGCGCTAGCTATTAAAGCGGTTAAATCTGGTGAGAGCCTCAACCATCTTTGTACAAATTTACTTCAGGACTCAATTACAAGACAGAGCTAACACCAGCACACCGTGTGCTGTTCTCTGGCAGCGTTCGTTTTAGTGGGGGTTGTTACTGGGCCACCAACTGGATCCCGGGGGGGGCCACCAGCAGCCGGGGACGCAAAGTGAGAAAATAATACCCTGTCCAAACCCGAAAATCAGCACTTTACAGTGGCTCCATTATGCCGAAAACAGCTGGCTCCTTTAGGGTGAAAATTGACATCATCGGCCATCGGAGGCTGGAGTGAAACCCGTTCTGCCTATAATTTACTGTCACATGAACAAGTCTACGTCGGCGCTGATAATTCGTCCAAACCAGTCGAAGTTCGGGAAATAGGTATTGTGTCCCCTTTTTTTTAATGAACACCTATTAGAAAAGCTGCTGGAGGCAAGATCGGGATCTCCCGCCAAGGGTGTAAATTAGTCAGGTGCGGATCACTGGCGATAATAATCTCAGCATTGGCAGCTTCGGCAAGCTCCAGAAACTTGTTGTCCTTGGGGTCGATGCAATCATTCACCGCGAGATCAACCATCATTATTGTCGAACTTTTACAATATCCGACAAGGAATTCTCGTCGCAACTCAGCTGGCAAGTAACGGTCAAACTTGGGACGCAATAATACCGTTTCCAGCTCAGCCAGAGTTTCGCTACTCGTACAAATATCAAATTGTAGCAATGCTTTCTCAAATGCCAGCGCGGGAACTGAATCGGGGCATATCGCTGCACTTATTAGTACGCCAGTATCAATAACAACCCGTCTAACGAAGCTCATGCACTAGTTCATTGGCATCAGCATCTGTGAGGTCAGGCAAATTGCCGCTTGAAGAATGACTGGTTACCTGGTCGCGGTAGTGTGAATACCAGCGAACGGTTTCTTCGCGCCGCTTGCGTACCGCCATCAGCTCCCGCATATCCTCCCCGGAAATAACGTAAGCCACCGTTCTTCCGCGTCGCGTGACCTCTACAGGCTCGCGTAAGGATTTATCAATCAACTCACCAAAACGGTTCTGCGCCTCGACGGAGGTTACCCTAATCATCTTATCACCCGCCTTTAAATAGCCAATATAGGCATGATAGCTATATTATGAAGTCAATGGCAAGCGGTACTTGTACTATTCTCTGTAGCCTCAAGCAATGATTCGTCGACACAAGGCAAAGTCGCAGGAAATAGGTACTGTGTTCCCCTATTTACATCCCCCTAATTTCACTTACTGCATTGTTGCAATGCAAGACCTGACCTCGTGTCTGTACGACAAATAGCATTTCCTCATCTCTTGCTTGATATACATGATATTTAAAGCTAGACTATAAACATCATGTTTAAAAAACGTCATATCCAAGCCAAAATCACGCATTTGCTGAAGCTGTTCCCCGCTATAGCGGTCATCGGCCCGCGTCAGTGTGGGAAATCAACACTGGTTCGACAGCTTTTACCTGACTGGCGCTACTACGACCTGGAAAACCCTTCAGATTACCAACTTATCGCCAACGACCCCGCTGCTTTTTTCCACCTGCATCCAGGAGAAGTTATCATTGACGAGGCACAACAGTACCCAGCCTTGTTCAAAGTACTACGAGGCATTATTGACGAGGACCGGCAGACGCGGGGGCGCTTCTTGCTCACAGGCTCCAGCTCTCCCACCATCGTCAAAGGCATAACCGAAAGTCTCGCTGGCCGGATTGCAACCGTGGAAATGTCCCCCTTCAAACAGGGAGAGCTATATGACCGGCCCCTTAGCCCACTTTATGATCTTATTTCCCGGGCCGATATAGAACTTGAAAATTTTTACGACCTACCCCTCATCGTCGCCCCTGCAGAATCCATAAATTGCTGGCTTAAAGGCGGGTTCCCTGAACCCCTGATTGAAAGCGAAAATTATCCTGAGTTTTATGAGCTATGGCAGGAAAACTACATCGCTGACTACATCAACCGGGATATCCGCGCCCTGTTCCCAAGATTAAACATCCACAATTTCAAACGGTTTCTAACTCTCCTGGCACAGTTTTCGGGTCACCAGTTAAATATGAGTGACATGGCCCGGGCGCTGGAAATCACCGTGCCAACAGTAAAAGACTATCTGAACATCATCCACCAGACCTTTCTCTGGCGAAACCTGCCGCCGCACACCAAAAATATGCTGAAAAAAGTCCAGAAAGCCAACAAGGGCTTCTTCCGCGACCAGGGCATCCTGCACTATTACCTGAAAATCCCCCACCCCGACAACCTGCTATTGCACCCGGCGGCCGGGTTCTCATTTGCAAGCTTCGTCATCGAAGAAATCATTCGCGGCCTGCAATCCACCCTGACCACACAACTTGAATTCAGCTACTACAGAACCATCGACAAATCGGAGATAGACCTGATAATCGAAGGGAGTTTCGGCGTACTACCAGTCGAAATCAAACTCTCATCATCCATCAAACGCCAATCTCTACGCAGCCTGAAAAACTTCATCTCTGATACCAACTGCCCCTATGGAATCCTGATCAACCGTGGCCAACGCATCGAAAGGCTAACCGACAGAATAATACAAATCCCGGTGCAGTATCTTTAACCAGGAGATTGCCTCGCAATGGTTCGCAAAAACGAAAACCCGTCATCGCGAGGAATGGGTGAACCAACGGACTGCCAAGGTGAAGCAGATCCGGGGTTTAATCGGTGAGTACGGGCTTGTTGCACCCCGTGGCATCGATCAACTACGACGGGCGATACCCGATGGCTTGAGGATGCAAAAAACGGGGTGACAGCTATCTGCGCAAGTTGCTGGTACATGGTGCACGCGCTGTACTGCATCATGCCAAGCATCGGGATGATAGACTCAGCCAATGGTTGAACGACATGACGACTCGTAAGCATTTCAATGTGGTCAAGTCCGCTTTTCCGCAGTAGGCTCTCTATTCTCGGACAGCCTCCTGG
>DRJH01000218.1 GCA_011052285.1 Gammaproteobacteria bacterium | reverse complement strand
TGCGAGGTTGTTAAAGGAGCCGAATACAATGCCATCCCGACTGAGTCGCGACGGCCTGGCGCAGTCAGGCGCATTTCCCGGGGGCTGGTAACAAAGGAATCCATTATCCAGTCGGATGAGCTTTTCAATATAGTACTTGTCTGCAATGCCAGGAGGGTCGGCAATCGAATCGGTCAGACGGTAGTCTATTGCACTGAGGCCCGTTGTGTTGGGGTAGCCAAGATAGCTGGCCGCCACCGGTGCCGGCTTTCTGGCGAATGCCATTAGCCTGTTGTTGCCTGTATGGCCAGCCAGGTCGACCAGGATATCAATCCGGTCGCCGCGAATTTTCTCGCACAATTGTTCATCGGACAATTTTGCGGTCCAGTTCCAGTTTTCACATAACGACGCCAGTCTTCGAGACGTGTCATCAGGATTCTCGACATCGGCATAGCAGGTGATGTTGAACCTCTTCTTGTCATGCCGCGTGAGTATCGGTTCCATAAAGTAGGCAACGGAATGCTTTCTCAGATCAGGAGACACATAGCCTATGCGCAGGGGTCTTCCCGTTCCGGTTGTGTTTCTGTATTTGGTGCCATGGTTTATTTTTTTCGTGTGCCTGTTTTCCCACTGCCTGTGTTCTTCGTAGAGCATCTCCGGGTCAGGGTTGGGCAGGTAGTTGGTGCATAATAAATACTTGCTGTGAGCTTCTGCGGCATCTGGATGCGTGTGGATTACACGTTTCAGTATTTTATGTGCTTTATCCGTTTCTCCCGCATGCACGTGTAACCGGGCAAGGTTGATCCGCATGCGATAGCCGTTCGGTTGTATTTTCAGCGCCAGTCTCAACAATTCCATTGACGCCTGCACTTCTCCGCGATTGGTGAGAATTGCCGACAAATTGTTGAGCGCCTCGATGTGCGCAGGCTTTATGGCAATGGTTTTCCGGTAATGTTCGATGGCCAGGTCCGCCTGGCCGTGCTCCAGACAGGCATTGGCGAGTAGGTAATGCGCTTCACTGCAATCCGGGTTGGAAGCGATTGCTTTCCGGTACATAACTACGGCCTCATCAGAGCGGCCCTGTGCCTGTAGTGCGGCGCCGTATTCGACCAGTGCGCTGTGGTTGTCAGGTTGTGTCGACAGAACATGGCGCGCGCGTTGTTCTGCTTCACGGAATCGGCCCAGTCGGCGATCAAGTCCTGCAAGTGACAACCATAACCCGGCGTCAGCCGGGTGGCTTTTACAGGCCGCCATGTAAAGTTCATGTGCTTGTTCCAGTTTTCCCGAGCGAATCAGCGCATCAGCCCGTTTTCGGGTGGTGCGGAGTGATGAAGCGGGTTTCTTTGTCATAAGAAGGCTTAGTATTTCACGCCGGCCTGGTCCAGCGCGTCGCGCAGCGGGTTAAGGTGTTTGTTATAATTGCGCCATCGCCCCACCGACTTGCTATACATGGGTTGTCGCACCTGGTCATAGCTGAGAGTGTTTACAATTCTGCCAAGCTTGTGGAAATCAAGGCATTGGTCGCTCCATTTCATGCCGCAATGTTCGAGCATTGACCGGCTGATGGCTTCCTGGTTCGCAACAAGCGCTTCATACCTGACCTCAAGTATTCGATCCGGAAAAAGCCTTGTCCAATGTTCCATGAGATTTGAATAGAGTCCGTAATAGCGGCCAAGAGTGTCCAGGTCATTTGAATAATCATGTTTTGTCGAGGCAAACGCGGAAACGTAACACGATAGGCAGTTATCCAGCGGATTGCGTTTGCAGTGAATGATGCGGCAATGGGGAAACAACTGCAGTATCAATCCGACGTAGATAAAATTATGCGGCATCTTGTCGGTGATTCTTTTGGCTGCCGGCGACAGGCCTGAATAGAAATTCTCCAGTTCATTGGCGGCGTTATCCAGGGCATGCTGTGACAGTCCCGGAACAAAGCCTGGAAATTTATCCGATTTATAGCGAGCGGACAGATTGTTGCAAAGTTCGTCCACGTTTGACGTTTCGCCGGCACCATGAATCGCCGGGTGCGAGGCAAGGATCTGTTCGACAAGGCTGGTGCCGGAACGCGGCATGCCGATGATGAATACCATCAGCTCCGAACTATTCGCCGCGCGGGGTAAATGATATGCAAATTTATCATTGTATAATTCACGAATAGCGCTGAATTGGGCTGCGGTATCGTCCAGTTTGAATGGCCGGGCTTTCAGTAATGCGTTTGCTGCGCTGAAATGTTCAAAGGCCGTGTCATAGCCTTTCTGCTGGTCAAAATGCTTACCCAGTCTGAAATGGAAAGGGGCGCTTGCCGCTACATTGATAGAGAGTCCGTTTAAATTTTCCTGCAGCATCGATACCGCCCGGTCACGCTGCCCGATGTCGCGACTTATATCAAAGTAGACGGTCAATGTATCAGTGTTGTCCTCTGTCTGGAGCAGCGGCTCCAGGATTCTGTAGGCGCCCTCGCTATCCCCGGTTTTTTCGCGAATGCGTGCTTTAGCGATTAATGCGGGCCGTTTCCCGGGTGAGAGTGCCAGGGCTGTGTCCAGGCAGCTGATTGCTTCTTCATACAGCCCCTGAAAACTATAGACGTTGGAAAGTTCCAGGTGTGCATCCAGGAAGTCCGGTTGAAGCTTTAGCGCTTTTTCAAGAAAACCTTTTGCAGTGACCGGACTGCCGGTGTTGATGTGCGCTCTGCCCAGATTGCAGAGTATCTCAATGCTGTCTTTACGTATCGCCAGGGCACGGGTAAGTATCCGGGCGGCTTCATCGGATCTTTCCATGTTGGTCAGCATGGCGCCGAGGTTGTTCAGGCCTTCAAAGTGATCCGGATCGATCTTGAGCAGCTGATTATATGCCTGGATAGACTCTTCCAACTCTCCCGTTTCCCGCAGCGCGTTGGCCAGGTAATAATGGGCCTCGACCAGATCCGGCTGGAGCTGTATGGCTTTCCGGTAACAGACAATGGCCTCATCAAGGCGCTTTTGCGCATGCAGGGCTGACCCCAGGGCGTGGTGAGCGGCGGGGGGCGCGGAAGATAGCTGAACAGCTTTTCTGCCACAGGCTTCAGCCTGGTCGTGGTCGCCGGTGCGACGCTTTAAAATACTCAGCCGCGCCCACAAATCGGCATTGCCGCCATTTGCTTGGCAGATTTTTTCATACAATTTAGTGGCTTCGGGCAGGTTGCCCTGCTCCAGTGCGGCTTCGGCTTTTTTGAGTTTTGCGCGTAGAAGGATATTCTTTTTAGCCATACAGACAGTCCATAACCATAACTCAACAGGTGATACGACTGAACCTTTTGCGGTATTCAGATGGGCAATTTATACTGCCGGGGGTAAGTAAGCCGAAAGTTAATTATATAGAGTGACCGGCAGGAACTGAAGGATGAATATGCAGGCAGGTGATATCAACGAACGTCTTGACGGGGCATACGGCTTGGTTGAATCCGGACATCTTGTGGAGGCATTGTCGGTTTTTGAGCAGCTCTGCCGGGAGGATGCCGGTAACGCAGAAGCCTGGATGATGCGGGGTTCGGTAAATTTCGAGCTCGGCAATACCGATGACGCCTTTACACAACTGACCCGGGCGGCCGAGCTGGATTCATCCCTGCCGGAATCTTTTTATTACCTGGCCCGAATACACCAGCAGCGGGGGAATCAGGAGCAGGCGCTCAGTTGTATAGAGAAGACGCTGACACTGGATCCTGAATATGGGGAGGCCATGCTGCTTAGTGGGGCTATCCACGGCGCACTGGGGCAGCTGGAGTCGGCCGAGCAGTGTTACCGCAAGGCGGCCGATTTGTTGCCCGGTTCCACGGAAGCCTGGATCATGCTGGGACGCCTCAACGCCCAAGTCAATGAACCAGCCAGGTCTGCCGAGGCCTACCGCACGGTACTGAGCCTGCAGCCCGATTCCGAGGAAGCCTGTTACGGGTTAGGTTTTGCCAGTTATATGCAAGGCCAGCATGAGGATGCGGTAAAACATTTCAGTCGTGCACTGGATCTGAATCCGGGTTACGCGGAGGCTGCCAACAGTCTGGGCACCGCGCATCAGGCGCTGGGGAAATACACGGAGGCGCTCGAAGCCTTCCAGCGCGCACTGGATATCAACCCGGAATCTGCAGAGGCATTGTTCGGCAAAGCCAGAGCCCTTATCGAGCTTTCAAGGCCGCAGGAGGCCGTCCCACTCCTGCAACAGGCGCTGCTGGTCAAGCCGGACTACCTGCAGGCCTATACCAGTCTTGCAGCCGTTCTTATGGCTTTTGATGAGCCGGACAAGGCCATGCAGTGTTGTCACAAGGCGCTCGAATTACAACCGGACAATGTTGATGTCATTGCCCTGATAGCCAGAGTCGAAGCACAGGCCGGGAAGCTGGAGCAGGCTTATCAGCGCCTTAAGCCGCATATCAGTGCTGACCTGGAGCGCATTGATGTCAATCTTACTATTACTTACGGCACCATCTGTCGCAGTATGAATCGGCCGGAGGAGGCGATTGATGCGCTTGAAGCCTTGCGGGCCAATGGGCACCTCTTGTCTGCCGACAGCCGCCGTAACGTATTTTTCTGTCTTGGCAGCCTGCACGACAAAATGCGTGATTTTGACAAAGCCTTTGACAATTACAAGTCTGGCAACGAGTTACGCGCCACGGATTGGAATCCGCTGGTAAACTGTTCCCAGGTGGATGCCATTATCGAGGTCTTCAGCAAGACGTTTCTCGACACTGCGCCGCGTGTCGGGATACGCTCGGACAAACCGGTTTTTGTGCTGGGCATGCCGCGCTCCGGCACCACGCTGGTGGAGCAGGTGCTGGCCAGTCATCCGGCGGTGTTTGGTGCCGGCGAGTTACACGATCTGTACAATCTGGTTGCCGGACTGCCGGCGTCTCATGGCATGGGCCTGGGTTATCCGCAATGCATGCCCCGGCTGGACGAAAACGTCCTCGGCGGCCTGGCCCGGACTTATCTGGCTCGCCTGGGCGAACTGGCGCCGGACGCGGCGCGGGTTACCGACAAGATGCCGGGCAATTTCAGTTTCCTGGGCTTGATTGAACTGCTGTTTCCGGATGCGCGCGTTGTCCACTGTGTCCGCGATCCGCTCGATACCTGCCTGTCCTGCTATTTCCAGGATTTCGCCATGTCGCAACCTTATTCGTACGATCTCGCCAATCTGGGCGCTTTTTACCGGGACTATGAACGACTGATGGAGCACTGGAAGACGGTATTGACGATTCCGATGCTGGATGTCAGCTACGAGGAGATGATCTCGGACCAGGAGGCGGTCAGTCGTCGTTTGATCGAGTTCTGTGGCCTGGAATGGGATGATGATTGCCTGCAATTCCATACCACCGAACGCTTCGTTGCGACGTCAAGTTATGATCAGGTACGTCAGCCGATCTACAGCAGCTCGGTCAGGCGCTGGGAAAAGTATGAGGCGTATATCGGGCCATTGCGCGAAGCCTTGCGGTGATTCCGAAGCCGGAGTTTTGTTAGTCCTCGAGTGCCTTGTGCAGCGGGCCGAGATGCGCTTCATAGTGCTTCCAGCGGTCTACTGAGGTCGTATAGACACGCTGGCGTACCTGGAGGAAACTGGCAGTAGCGATGTCGCGGCGGTTCCGGTGCGGACTCAGACAGGCGTTGTCCCATTCCAGGCCGCAGTAGTCGATAAGTCTGCGACTCCACGACTCCGGATCTCTGACAACGTCCTCGTAGGGGAATTCCAGCATCTGAATACCCAGTGTGTCCCGCCAGTGGCGCATGATCTTCTGGTACTGCCGGTAATAGACGCCCATGTTGGCGAGGTCGAAGGAATGCAGGTTGCCTTCGCCGAAATCGGTAAAGTAACAGGAGATACAGGTATCGAGCGGGTTGCGGCTGCAATGGATGATGGCTGCGCCCGGGAACAGCTGTTTTATGAGCCCCACGTTCCAGAAGTTTGTTGGCATCTTGTCGCTGACCAGCCGGTAGCCACCGCCCGCAAGGGATGTCAGCCCGCGCAGGTATTTACCGGCGAGTTCATCCATTGTGTTCTTGTCGGCATAATCGAGGCACTCCGGGTAGCCTGCGTCCGCGCCGATGGTTGCAGGCAATTGCCTGATGATAGTGCCGATTTCCCTGAGTTCCCCTGCGCCATAGACTGCCGGATGACTGGCCAGGATCTGTTCAGCGAGCGTGGTCCCCGATCTCGGCATACCGACAATGAAAACCGGCTGTACCCGGCCGATCTGCACACTGGCAACGGGTAATCTTGCGTTAAAGTCCGCATTCCAGCTAGTGATGAAATCATCGACCTGGCTGGTAAATTCCGCCATATCTACCTCGACCTGCTTCATGCGGTTGGCTTTCGAAATGCATGCAAAGGCGTCGTCATACTGCTGCAGGCGGTCATAGAGTTTAGCCAGCGCAACCAGTATATCGCGCTGGTTGTGCGCCGGTGTCTGAGCGTCAGCCAGCATTCTTTCCAGTAATTCGACAGCCTCCCCGCATTTGTCTGCATACTGGCAGATATCGGAGAATATGATGGCTATCGCCCTGGGGGGAGTGTCACGGCCCAGGAACGGTTCGAGTAATTCGAGCGCAAGATGAAACTCCCCCTTTTTGGCGTACAGCCCGGCAAGCCCGGCAACGGCGATAGCCACGCCGGGTTGCTGTTCCAGGGCTTGGCGAAAGTATTCCTGTGCCGCATCCATCTGTCCGAACAGCATCTGGATGCGCGCATAGATAATCAGGGCCTGAGCGTTGCGCGGCTCCTGCCGGAGGACTGATTCGATATGTTGCCGTGCTTTTTCCTGCTGACCAAGCTGCCCGTATATGCTGCAGATTTTCAGGTGGGCAATAGTGAGTCCGGGATCGATCGCCAGACATTTCTCCAGGCTTTCCACGGCTTCGTTCAGCTGGTGTTGCGTGATCTGTACCAGGCCACGGTGAAAGTATGCCATTGCGGAATCGGGTTTAAGAACGGTGGCCTGTGTAAAGCAGGGCAGCGCTGCATCCGGATTAGCCAGCTGGGTTTCGACCTGGCCCAGCAGAAACCACAGTTCGGCATCCTGTTTACGGTCTTTCGTTGCCTGCCGCAGAAGTCTGCGGGCTTCTTCCAGTTCGCCGGCCTGGATACAGGTGCTGGCAACGGATTTTATGTCGGGGAGCATGTTCTGGTTCATGTTTTGAGGTTATCGGCTGTGCTGTCCACGTACAACCGTACCAGGTTTAAAGCACGCCATAAAAAAAGATCCGGCACAGCGCCGGATCCTTGTCTTGAGACTTCCAGTCGACCCGGCCGGAAAGCATCCGGCCGGATTATCGCGACTTTTAGCCTTGCTTGCTGCGACGGCGACGTGCAACGCCAGCCAGACCGGCCAGGCCGGAGCCGAACAGCCATGCGGCGGCAGGAACCGGAACTGCAGCATGGTTGATCGAGCCTACCAGGTGCAGCGTGTAAGGCACGGACGCGAACGCTTTCGGTACGTGCACAGCCATGTCCAGCACGTACGTGCTGCTGGTGGAGCAGCTGCTCTGCGAGCAGACGATGGTTGCGACGCCACCCATCGGGATGGTGGGTCCTGAAGCGCCGGCAGGCGTGGTACCATAATTACCCCAGTTCACACCCCAGCCACTGAAGTCCAGTGTCTTGGTGGAGCCAAAGTTGCTGATCACGCTGATCGGGCTGCTCAGGGTGTGCATGCCGGCGTTGCCGTTGAAGTTCCACGGGTTGTCAATGGCGGGGCCTTCAATGCCGTTCGGAGCACCGGTGTGCTGCCCGGTGGACCTGGCGGTGCTGCCGATGTGGATCGGGGCAAACATCGAAATCGCGTTCTTTTCACCGTTTTGTACAACGCCGTCACCATTGGTGTCCATGGTGAAGAAAGAACCCGACATGTCGGTTACTTCGACGCTGGTGCCATACGAGCAGGTTCCGTTCGTGAATCCACCGGCAAGACAGCCAGTAACCACCGGAGTACCCGGGTTAAAAGACATGGTCGAGCTGGCGGTCAGGGCAGCCTGGGCGCTCATACTGATGCCCCCCATGGCAGCAACAATCGCTGTAGTTAATACTGTTTTTTTCATCATGACTATAGTCACTCCTCAGATGCGATATTAAAAGCGCGCATGTTTTCGCTTAAAGACTCACTATTGTGAAAATACCCCGCGAGAATGCGCGCCTGACATCTTGCAATGCTCGTGCCAGCTCGTCTGTTTGTAATAAATTTCAGTTGGTTATGTCGTTATCTCTATTTTTGTCGGTGGGATTTCTGATAATCATGTAAGTATTCTCGACACAATCTGTCTGCCTCGGGAGGCGCTTTATGTGATGGTCATATTTATAAAAATCATGCGCTTAGAGTTAATTCTGGTGTTGTGTAAGGCGCTGGGGACGAAAATAAAATTTTTCGACACCTGCCAACTTAATTCTGCAGCAAATAGATGGCAGCTTAGCTTCTTGACATGGCTGGTTTTATTCGACACCATCGCCTACCCTGCATTGCTCATTAACCCGCATAAGGTCACTAAAAACATAATGGGTCGGGTGGTAGCGTTTAAGTAACGAATTTAAAATAACGTATTTTCATTGTAAGGAGGAAACTATGGAGAGTGCAGCCAAAAGGCTACTCGGTGTTTTTGTGGTGGTCGGAATTGGTGCGCCATCAATGGCTTATGCCACCAATGGCATGTTTCTGATCGGACAGGGTGCTAAATCCCGGGCCATGGGCGGCGTGGCGATCGCTTTTCCCCAGGATGCTATTGCCGGTGCCGCCAATCCGGCCACGATCGGTTTTGTCAAGGACCAGATCGTCGTAGGGGCGGATTTTTTCGTACCAAAAGCCAGGTCCACGCTCGGCGATTTCTCGTATAACAGCAGCGCCAACCGTTTCCTGATGCCGGTCATGGCCGGTGCCTACAAGTTTAACCGCAAGATATCGGTCGGGTTTTCGGCCATCCCCGCCGGCGGTGGCGGCAGTCGCTATAATGTGAACCTGTACAACAAGCTTACCGGCGCCAATGTTAACAGCACCCTCGGTGTCAACCTGATGATTATGCAGATGGCGCCTACGGCATCTTACCGGCTCAACAAGAATAACCGCATTGGTGCGTCGGTGGTCATGAGCGTACAGACCTTCCGCGCTTTCGGTCTGGAGTATTTCTCGAATTTTACCAGTACCGGTCTGTTCACGGACGCGCTGACAAACAACGGTAATGACTGGGCCTAC
>DRJH01000217.1 GCA_011052285.1 Gammaproteobacteria bacterium | reverse complement strand
GCAACTTTCGCAATGAGGGTATCAGTACCCGCCATAATCCCGAATTCACCATGCTGGAGTTTTACCAGGCCTACGCCGACTACCAGGATTTAATGGTTTTGACCGAGGACTTGCTGCGGACCCTGGCCGAGTCGGTGCTCGGCACGCCCAGTTTTGCGTATCAGGGCCAAATCCTGGATTTCGGGCAGCCGTTCCAGCGTTTGACCGTTACCGAAGCTATTCTCAAGTATCAGCCGGATATTAGCTCAGCACAGCTTGATGACATCGATGCCTTGCGGCGCCTCGCTGCTGACCACGGCGTGGTAGTCGGTGACAGTTACGGCATGGGCCGGTTGCAGATGGAACTGTTCGAACAAGCGGTAGAGTCGCGCTTGCTGTCACCGACCTTTATCACCGCTTATCCTGTAGAAGTGTCACCCCTGTCACGACGCAATGATGAAAACCCGATGGTCAGTGACCGTTTCGAGTTATTCATCGCTGGCCGGGAAATCGCCAATGGCTTCTCTGAACTTAACGATCCTGAAGATCAGGCTGAGCGTTTCCGCAAACAAGTCGCGGAGAAGGATGCCGGTGACATGGAAGCCATGCATTTTGATGCTGACTATATTCGGGCGCTGGAATATGGGATGCCACCGACCGCAGGTGAGGGGATCGGTATCGATCGCCTGGTAATGTTGTTGACCGATGCTGCCTCGATTCGAGATGTATTGTTGTTTCCTTTACTGCGGCCTGAGGCTGTGAGCTAGCCGGATCATGAATTCCTATACAGCATCCGCGATCGAGGTTTTGGCCGGCCTGGAGCCGGTTCGGACCCGGCCGGGTATGTTCACCCAGACCGAACGACCCAACCACCTGGTGCAGGAAGTCGTGGATAACAGCGTCGATGAAGTGATCGCCGGGTTTGCCAGTCGTATCGATGTTGTGCTGCATCAGGATGGTTCTGTGGAGGTCAGCGACAATGGTCGGGGTATGCCGGTTGACCTGCATCCCAAAGAAGGAATTCCCGGTGTTGAGGTGATCCTCACCCGCTTGCATGCCGGGGGTAAATTTTCTGGTGGTACCTACCAGTTTTCCGGGGGATTGCATGGTGTGGGTGTGTCGGTGGTTAATGCTCTGTCAAAGCGTCTGGAAGTCACTGTGCGCCGTGGTGGCAAGGTGTATGCCATGGCTTTTGAGGACGGGGCCAGGGTCAGTGAACTGCAGGTGATCGGGAAAACAGCCAAGAATGATACCGGCACCTTGCTTCAATTCTGGCCTGACCCGGGGTTTTTTGACAGTCCGAACGTCAGTGTATCACGCCTGAAACGGCTGCTCCGGGCCAAGGCCGTATTGAGCCCAGGTCTGGAACTGGAGTTTATTGACCTGGCGCAGCCGGAGCATTCAGAAAGTTGGTGTTTTGGCAGTGACCTGGGTGTTTATCTTGTATCCAGCCTTGGTGACGTCGAAACCATACCGACTGAACCGTTTACCCAGGAATTCAAGGATCCCGACGCTCAGTTAAATTGCAGCTGTGTGTGGTTACCCGAAGAAGGGGATCCGGTCACCGAAAGCTTTGTCAATCTGGTACCTACCAGCCAGGGTGGTACCCATGTCAACGGTCTGCGTAGTGGCTTGACCGAGGCATTGCGCGAATATTGTGAGTACCGCAGTTTATTGCCGCGAGGGGTCCGATTGGCACCCGATGATGTGGTGAGCCGCCTCTGTTATGTGCTGTCAGTGCGACTGCGTGACCCGCAGTTTACCGGTCAGACCAAAGATCGCTTGTCTTCCCGTAACACCGCCGGCTGGGTGGCGGGCGTAGTTCGGGATGCCTTCAGCCTGTGGCTCAACCAACACGTCGGTGATGCCGATGCCATCGCCGAACTGGCCATCAGCAGTGCGCAGCGACGCCAGAAGTCGGCCCGCAAGACGGTTCGAAAAAAAATCACCGCGGGTCCCGCCCTGCCGGGCAAACTGGCCGACTGTAGCAGTCAGGATATCGACAATACCGAGCTGTTTCTGGTCGAGGGAGACTCGGCTGGCGGTTCAGCCAAACAGGCACGAAGTCGGGAGTTTCAGGCCATTATGCCCCTGCGTGGTAAAATCCTGAACACCTGGGAAGTCGATTCTACCCAGGTACTGGCTTCGCAGGAAGTGCACGATATTGCTGTGGCTCTGGGCGTGGACCCAGGCAGCAATAATTTGGAGGGGCTGCGTTATGGCCGGGTCTGTATATTGGCAGATGCAGATTCTGACGGTGCCCATATTGCAACTTTGTTGTGTGCCTTGTTTGTACGCCATTTTTCGGCGCTGGTTGAAGCCGGGCGGGTCTGTGTGGCGATGCCGCCGTTATTTCGTATTGATGTTGGCAAACAGGTGTTTTACGCCCTGGATGAAGCGGAAAAAACCCGTATTCTGCAGCGTCTGGAAGAGGAAAAGGTGCGCGGTAAGGTCAACGTGCAGCGTTTCAAGGGCCTTGGCGAAATGAATCCGCTGCAATTGCGTGAAACTACCATGGCCCCACAAACCCGACGTCTGGTGCAGCTGCAGATGACGCCGGGAGATGGCACCATCCAGGTCATGAATACCTTGTTGGGAAAAAAACAGATTGCTGAGCGCAAACGCTGGCTGGCGGAAAATGGGGATCAGGCCGATCTGGATTGATGACATGCTATCCTGAGGGTGGGAAGGCCTGAGAGTGGAAAGGCTTGAGAGTGGAAAAACCTGAGAGTGGAAAGACCTGAGTATGGATAAGGGTGAGCAGGGACGGTAATGGTAAGAAAAATCGGTAGCGGCAGAAGCCGCAAATCAGGGCGCAAGGACCAGCAGACGCTGGATATGTTCGCGATCAGTCTGGAACAGCAGCCGTTGCAGACCTTTACCGAGCGGGCCTATCTCAATTATGCCATGTATGTCATTCTTGACCGTGCTCTGCCACACATCGGCGATGGTCTGAAGCCGGTGCAGCGGCGCATCGCCTACGCCATGTCCGATCTGGGTCTGTCCGCCGGTTCCAAATTCAAAAAATCGGCACGCACGGTTGGTGATGTGCTAGGCAAATTTCACCCTCATGGTGACAGCGCTTGTTATGAGGCAATGGTGCTGATGGCACAACCCTTCTCCTTTCGCTACCCACTGGTCGACGGCCAGGGCAACTGGGGCTCCACGGATGACCCGAAATCCTTCGCGGCCATGCGCTATACCGAGGCACGCTTGACCCGCTATGCCGATATGCTGCTTGCGGAATTACGCCACGGTACGGTGGAATGGCAGGCCAATTTTGATGGTACCTTGCAGGAGCCGGTATTGTTGCCGGCACGCTTGCCGAATATTCTGCTCAATGGTGGGTCGGGCATTGCGGTGGGTATGGCAACCGACATTCCTCCGCATAATATTCGCGAAGTGGCCGCAGCCTGCGTGCATTTGCTGGAGCAGCCCGATGCCGATCTTGATGCCTTGTGTACACATATTGTCGGCCCCGACTATCCGACGGTGGCCGAGATTATCACCCCTGCGAAGGATATCCGGCAGATTTATCGCAGTGGTAGCGGTTCTCTGCGGATGCGGGCGTTGTGGCAACAGCAGGGCGCAACACTGATTATTACCGCACTGCCACACCAGGTATCCGGGTCCAAAATACTGGAGCAGATCGGTGCCCAAATGCAGGCAAAAAAATTGCCCCTGCTGGTGGATATTCGCGATGAATCCGATCATGAAAATCCCGTCCGGTTGGTGCTGGAGATGCGCAGTACGCGCACCGAGGCGGCTCGCCTGATGAGCCACTTGTTCGCCAGTACCGACCTGGAGCATAGCTATCGGGTCAATATGAACGCGATTGGACTGGATGGCAAACCGCGAGTATTCGATTTGCGCTCACTGTTGTCCGAATGGCTGGTATTCAGGCGTCAAACAGTTCGTCGTCGTCTGCAGCATCGTCTTGACCAAGTGCTCGATCGGCTGCATATACTTGATGGTTTGTTGCTGGCATTTGTTAACCTTGATGAAGTCATTCGGATCATACGCAGCCACGATCATCCCGCCGCAGAGTTGATACAGCGTTTTGCCTTGTCCACGCGTCAGGCGGAAGCGATATTGCAGCTACGATTGCGACAGCTGGCCCGGCTTGAGGAAATTAAGATCCGCCAGGAGCAGGGTGTACTGGCGAAAGAACGAGATCAGTTACAGCAGGTGCTGGGATCAGAACGTCGCTTTCGACGGTTGTTGCGTGATGAATTGATCGCCGATG
>DRJH01000216.1 GCA_011052285.1 Gammaproteobacteria bacterium | reverse complement strand
TATCCTGCCGGGTTTGGGCGATGCTGGCGATAAGATTTTTGGCACCAAATAAGCTTCCATTACCACGACGTCTCTCACTGACCAGAAGAGGTGGATTTACTGTTTTCTCGTGTTATTAACTCTGACGAGTTTTATCACGCTAAAACAGCGAGTAACTACCCCATAATTTGGCTACCTCATATTCGGCCAGAAGGAGCTACGATCGGTCTGTGAAAAGATCATATGAAAAGATCTTGCGGTTTGTATTTTACTGGGATAGACTCGGACCATGAGTACAACCCCGATCGTCTTGAATTCTCTTCTTTTGCAGTCCCTACGTCTGCTGCGCCGCTAGGCGCCCTAATTTTACCCCCCCCTAATTAGCAAGTGTAACCCGGCCTCCAAGACAGGCAGCCGGAGCCTATGGCTACCTGCGCCTGCGATCTTTGAACAAAAAAACCACAGGATATTATGATGTCTGATCAATTATTGATTTTTGATACCACCTTGCGAGATGGGGAACAGAGCCCTGGCGCATCAATGACAGCCGATGAGAAATTACGAATTGCCGTGCAACTGGAGCGCATGCACGTTGATATTATTGAGGCTGGATTTCCGGCAGCCAGCCCGGGTGATTTTGATGCTGTGCAGCAAATCGCCAGACGAGTCACCGAAAGTACCATTTGTGGCTTGGCCCGAGCGATTGAAAGGGATATCGAGAAAGCAGCGGCTGCAGTACAGCCGTCTTCACGCCGGCGTATTCATACTTTTATTGCAACCTCGCCGATTCACATGCAGGAAAAGCTCAAAATGACACCCAAGCAGGTGTTGGAACAGGCTGTTTGGGCGGTTAAAAAGGCCTGCAACTATACTGATGATGTCGAGTTTTCTCCTGAAGATGCAGGCCGCTCTGATCCTGATTTTCTCTGCAGAATTCTTGAAGCAGTAATTGCAGCCGGTGCCAGGACAGTCAATATTCCTGACACGGTTGGTTATGCTATACCCTCTGAGTTTGGACAATTGATCCATTCTTTGATGGAGCGCATACCGAATTCGTCACAAGCGGTTTTTTCGGTACACTGTCATAACGACCTGGGTCTTGCAGTGGCAAATTCCCTGGCCGCTGTTATGGGCGGGGCACGACAGGTTGAGTGTACGATCAACGGCTTGGGTGAACGGGCCGGCAATGCTGCTTTGGAAGAGGTGGTGATGGCAATTCGAACCCGCCCGGATCGTTATGGGTGTAATACCGTGATCGATGCTACAGAAATTGTACCCGCCAGTCGATTGATCTCGAATATCACCGGTTTTGCCGTACAACCCAACAAGGCCATCGTCGGAGCAAATGCTTTTGCCCATGAGGCTGGAATACATCAGGACGGGGTAATCAAGCACCGGGAAACCTACGAAATTATGCGTGCCGAGGATGTTGGCTGGACTGCTAACCGCATGGTGCTGGGCAAGCATTCCGGGCGCAGTGCCTTGAAACAACGTTTACAGAAACTGGGGTTTGAGATCGAGAGCGAAGAAACGATGAATGTGGCTTTTGCCCGGTTCAAGGCGCTGGCCGATAAAAAGCATGAAATCTTCGATGAGGATTTACAGGCCCTGATGTCCGAGCACACCATTGAAACTTTGAGCGATACCTATCGACTGGTTTCCATGAGCGTCTGTTCCCAGACTGGGGAAATTCCCGAAGCCACGGTCACTGTCGCGGTGGAGGGGGGTGAGAAAACTGAGGTTGCCAGAGGCAGTGGGCCGGTTGATGCGACCTTTCGAGCCATTGAGAAGATTGTCAACAGTGCCAGTACGTTGCAACTCTATTCGGTCAACAACATCACCAGTGGCACGGATTCACAGGGTGAAGTCACGGTGCGTGTGGAGAAGGATGGCCGGATTATCAACGGTCACGGGGCCGATACCGATATCGTAATTGCTTCTGGTCGGGCCTATATCAATGCCATGAACAAGCTGGCAGCCAATGAGGGGCGTTCCCATCCGCAGCAAACCCATTTTCTTTAATTCTTAATCAGCAGTTCTCGCTGAACTTGGGAGTCGGTCAGAAAAAACGAATGGAGAAAATCTATGGTATTTCTGGCCGACTCCCTACAGGTCTTTGTGGAGGTTACTGATTCTGGTGATGTCGAGAAACATACGCAGCGGGTCAACAATCATGCGTACCCGCGAATTGGGTTCATTGATCCAGCACACCGGTATTTCCTGGACGGTAAGGCCGAGTTTCTTGGCGATATAAAGTAATTCCACATCGAAACTAAAGCCGTTCAATCGTTGTCGGGTGAACAACTGTTGTGTGGACTTGTAGGTAAATGCCTTGAAGCCACACTGAGTATCCTGAAACTCCAGGTTGACCACGGCATACATTAGCGAACGGAAGGTACGGCCCATGTTTTCGCGTAGCCAAGACTGGTGCCTGGGGATTTGTGACTGTGGATGACGACGTGAGGCGATGACAACGTCAGCGCCCTTGGCAATGGCTTCAATGGCTTTTGTTATTTCGCGGATATGGGTGGAATGATCTGCATCCATATACACGATGATGTCTCCTCGTGCCGCCAACATGCCTTTGCGTACTGCAGCGCCTTTGCCGGTATTTTGTTCCAGACGTAGCAGTTGTAGTACGCCTAGCTGGTTTTGTATACGAATCACTTCAGCACAGGTTTGGTCCTCGCTTCCGTCATCTACAACCAGTATTTCGTACGACTTGGGAAAATGTTCATCCAGCCAACTCTGAGCTTCAAGCAATGTTTGCGGCAGGCGTGACTGCTCGTTGTAACTCGGGATGACTACGGACAATTTCATAAGATCTCGGTTGTTACTGCCGCATAGGCCCCTGGCAGGCTACTCATTGGCCAGTAAAAGATTGGAAGGTAACAAGCAATGGGCGATCCTGAGTCAATGAGAAGCGCCATGTGCCATCCTGTGAAGAATTGGCAATGAGGGCGGCAGATCTGCTTTTCAAGGGTGTGCAGTGGTCGTTGTTACGTCAATAGCGGTCTTATTTTTTACTTGTGGTGCCTGCATGTTTAAAGCCACCAGCAACCAGGCAAAAGCTGCGATGGCAGCACCAGCGAACACCCCACCTGGACCGTAGAGGCCAAGAAGCCAGCCACCTGTAGCGCCTCCAACAAATGCACCAAGGAACTGAGAGCTACTATAGACCCCCATGGCAGTACCCTTACTATTCGGTGGTGCGAGCTTGGAGATTAGGGAAGGCAGGGTAGCTTCCATTAAATTGAAACCGGCAAAAAACAAAAACAGCATGACCACGACTTGATAGATTTGTTGGTGAAATAAAGACAAGCCCAATTCTGCCAGTACCAGAATACAAATTGCTCCGAGAAATACTGCTTTTGCTTTGCCGTATCGCTCGGCAATAATGATGAATGGAAACATAGCCAGGACGGCCAATAACAATACCGGCAGATAAATCCACCAGTGGTGTTCTGCAGGCATTTGCAAGGTATCCCGAAGCAGCAGTGGTAAGGCCACAAAAGTGGCAGTAATCAGCAAATGCAGGCTGAAAATTCCAAAATCCAGGCGTAGTAACTGGGTGTTTTTGAGAATGGTTCCGAACTGCGCCAGGACGGGTTCGGTATCGGTGTGAAAGTGGCTATCTACAGGTTGAGGAACAATATACAGGACAACCAGAATACCAATCAGGGCCAACACTGATGTTAGCCAGAAAATACCTGGCACACCGATTATTCCATTCAGTATAGGGCCAAGCAATAATGCCAAAGTAAATGACATGCCGATACTGCCTCCGAGTATAGCCATGGCTTTAGTACGGGTTTCTACACGCGTAAGATCAGCCAGTAATGCCATAATGGCAGCTGCAATAGCACCTGCACCCTGTAAGGCGCGGCCAGCGATCACTCCATAGATCGAATGAGAAACGGCTGCGAGCGCACCACCGGCGGCGAATATCAACAAACCGATGATGATAACTTTTTTGCGGCCGATACGGTCCGAGAGCAGGCCGAATGGTATTTGTAAAAATGCCTGTGTTAAGCCATAGGCTCCAATGGCAATACCCATTAGCATTGGAGTGAACCCCGTGAGTTGGTGGGCATAGAGTGAAAATACCGGCAGAATCATAAACAGGCCCAGCATACGCAGAGCAAAGATACCACCCAGCGAAGCAGCTGCTCGCCGTTCGAAGGATGAAATCTTGAATTGTTGTTTGGTTTCGTTTGGCATGTGGTTATCCTTTCGAATCTGTGATCTTAGCCCGGTAATATTAGGACGTTTTGTGTATCTGCTGTGAATATGGAGAGTGACGGTGGTGGTCCCACTAACTACGGACTGGCTAATATTTTCCTCGTTATGATGGCTAAAATGGCCGAAGTCACGTTAGAAAATATTACCAGATCTGCCGTGTTTGGTGTTAGTAGGAGTATGTGTGGTATCGGTGATGCTATTGCAAGGTACGGCGGCATCTATGCCAGACTCATGTCGTCACCAAGGGATCCATTCACGTATTCTGCTGTGGGATAGACGGGTATGCCAGCCCGTTGTAGTAGTGGTTGACCTTTGGTTGAGAGAGTCGCTGCCAAGGCAACGCCAGCCATGGTAAATCTGGCCAAAGCAACGCTGGCCAAAGCGACACTGATGGTAACGATTCAGCGTATTCATCTTTTGTCCCATTACGGCGTTATTTCCGTACTCGAATGGTCACATATGACCTATATGCTCACATTCTCCGTGCGAAAATGCCTGGTACTGAACCAAAATCTAAACACGCTGAATCGTTACCACTGATGATAGTAAAACTCCAAGCAACAATCAGTCGAGCAATCATTCTCATGGGTCGGTATTCCTTGTTGGGGTGATTCTTGATCGCAGAATTATACGCCGCATCGGAAAGTTATGACGCAGTTTAATTGACTGGAGTCGCTGGTACAGCCGCAGCCACAACCTCGATCAAACGTGTATACTATCCGCGCGATTTATTTTGTATTTCAACAAAAAACGCACAAAATTTTGAAGAAACCAATCACAGATTCCGCAGGAGAACAGGTTATGTCAGAGGAGAATAGGTATCCAGTACCGTCTGAAGTCAAAGCCAGGGCCTTTATCGATGAGGACGGCTACAAGATGATGTACAAGCGTTCTGTCGATGATCCCGAAGGGTTTTGGGGGGATATGGCCGAACAATATCTGAGTTGGTCAAAAAAATGGGACAACGTCCTGGATTGGGATTTCAACAAAGGTCATATTCGCTGGTTTGAAGGTGCTTCATTGAATGCGGCCTACAATTGCCTGGATCGACATCTGCACAGCCGGGGTGATCAGGTCGCTATTATCTGGGAAGGGGATGACCCGGGTATTGACAAGAGGATCACCTATCGTGAATTGCATACATTAGTCTGCAAGTTTGCTAATTGTCTGAAAAACAAGGGGGTTAATAAAGGCGATCGGGTTGCGATCTATATGCCGATGATTCCCGAGGCGGCTGTGGCGATGCTGGCTTGTGCCCGAATCGGCGCCGTCCATTCTGTGGTATTTGGTGGCTTCTCTCCCGATGCCTTGAAAGACCGCATTCTGGATTCTAACTGCAAGGTGGTAGTAACCGCAGATGAAGGGTTTCGCGGTGGTCGACACGTACCCATGAAAGCCAATGTGGATACCGCAGTGAAAAGCTGCGATTGTGTGGAGACCGTATTTGTCGTACAGCGCACAGGCAACGAAGTGCATTGGAACGACAAGCTTGATGTTTGGTATCACGAAGTTATGGACCATGCCTCGGCTGATTGTCCGTTAACCGAGATGGATGCCGAGGATCCACTTTTTATTCTGTATACATCAGGATCCACCGGCAAACCCAAGGGTGTGTTGCATACCACTGGAGGTTATCTGCTCTATGCTGCAATCACTCATAAATACGTCTTCGACTATCACGATGGGGATGTGTACTGGTGTACGGCCGATGTCGGCTGGGTAACCGGGCATTCCTATATCGTCTATGGTCCACTGGCCAATGCCGCCACTACGGTCATGTACGAAGGCGTCCCCACCTACCCGGATTCCAGTCGTTTCTGGCAGGTTGTGGACAAACACCAGATCAATATTTTCTATACCGCACCGACCGCGATTCGCGCCCTGATGCGCGACGGTGATGACCCGGTAACCCGCACCAGTCGCAAGTCATTGCGACTGCTGGGGACCGTTGGTGAACCGATTAATCCGGAAGCCTGGGAGTGGTATAACCGGGTGGTGGGTGACGGTCGCTGCCCCATTGTCGACACTTGGTGGCAGACAGAAACGGGTGGAATTTTGATTACCCCATTGCCCGGAGCCACCGCCACCAAACCGGGTTCTGCTACACGACCATTTTTCGGCGTGGAGCCAGCATTGGTGGATAATGATGGTCAGATACTGGAGGGAGCTGCATCTGGTAATTTAGTGATCACCCATCCGTGGCCGGGTATTATGCGCACGCTTTATGGGGATCATCAGCGGTTTATTGACACCTATTTTACGTCCTTTCCCGGGTATTATTTTACCGGTGACGGAGCGCGTCGGGATGAAGATGGCTATTACTGGATTACCGGGCGCGTTGATGATGTGATCAATGTATCCGGCCACCGCATGGGCACAGCCGAGGTTGAAAGTGCGTTGGTGTTGCATGATGCCGTGGCCGAAGCTGCGGTAGTCGGCTTCCCGCATGACATTAAAGGGCAGGGAATCTACGCCTATGTCACTTTGATGGCCGGTCTCGAGCCCTCCGATGAGTTGCGTCAAGAGCTGCGGCAAATGGTGCGTAAAGAAATCGGTCCAATCGCGACTCCCGACGTCATCCAGTGGGCGCCGAGTTTACCGAAAACCCGTTCCGGGAAGATTATGCGTCGTATTTTGCGTAAAATTGCTGCGAATGAGCTTGATACGCTGGGGGATACCTCCACGCTTGCAGATTCTTCTGTGGTCGAGGATCTCAAGGCAAACCGGGTCAGTCTTTAATTCTACCGCGCACACTTCGCACAATGGTCCGGAGAGTAATCTTCGGGCCATGGTGTATGGCGTCAGATCACTTGTGGCGTCGGGTTAGCCAGGTCTGCAAGCCCATGGCATTGAGACGGACATCGTTACCGAGCAAATAGGCGAACTCCGCCTCGCTTAGATCGTGAGCAAGCCGCTGGTGAAAATGCTGCTGCAAGTGCTCCGCAATCAGTGCTGTATTTTCGTAAGTTAAGGCGATATCACGTTGGCTGGTTACACTCTGGCGAAGCTGCGTAAAATAGTCATCATCCAGTCGGTGCAGGCCAAAATGGGTGAGTGCAACCCAATGTGCATTGAGGGATTCC
>DRJH01000215.1 GCA_011052285.1 Gammaproteobacteria bacterium | reverse complement strand
TTCCTGCCCTTATCACGACCCGCCACAACAATGACATCATCGCCTTTGTTAATCCGTTTCATCGTATTCAATCCAGTCATTAAACTACAGAACTTCAGGTGCCAGCGAGATAATTCGCATATATTTCTCACTACGCAGTTCGCGGGTTACGGGGCCAAATATGCGCGTCCCTACCGGCTGCAACTGTGCGTTAAGCAAAACCGCAGCGTTATGATCAAAGCGAATGGTTGAGCCATCACTCCGTCGCACGCCCTTGCGAGTCCGCACCACAATCGCATTAAACACTTCACCTTTCTTAACGCGACCGTTAGGAATCGCTTCCTTGATACTGATTTTGATAATATCGCCAATTCCAGCGTAGCGACGCTTGGACCCACCTAACACCTTGATACACTGAATTTTGCGGGCTCCGCTATTGTCCGCAACACTAAGCACACTTTGCATCTGTATCATGTCATTTTCTCCGCAAAGGGCCTAAACTGACCGTTCCAGTATTTCCACCAGCCGCCAACATTTAGTGCGGGATAGTGGACGACATTCTTTCAACTTCACAGTATCTCCAATATGGCACTCATTTTCTGCATCGTGTGCATGCAAACGTGTGCTACGTCGAATATATTTTTTGTAAAGTGGGTGTTTGAAGCGTCGCTCTACCAGTACAGTGATGGTTTTATCCATTTTATCGCTGACTACCATGCCTGAGACACTGCGGGTACTTTGCTCAGGGCGGGTATTACTTTGCTCAGGCTTTGCTGCCTCTGTATTCATGCTTTACTGCCTCTTTCTTGCTCGGATATTACTGTTTTCAACTGGGCGATTTCCTTACGCACACGCTTGAATGCAGAAGGATTACCGAGTTGTCCGGTAGCATTTTGCAAACGCAAATTGAACTGTTCTTTACGCAATGCAATGATTTCCTCTTGCAGCTCAGAATCCTTTTTGGATCGCATTTCTTGCACTTTCATCATAGACTCCGCTTCACAAATGAGGTCTGTACCGGCAATTTTGCTCCGGCTAACCGAAATGCCTCGCGGGCGACTTCCTCGGGTACTCCCTGTAATTCATACAAAACCTTACCGGGCTTGATCAAAGCAACCCAGAATTCCGGGTTACCCTTGCCCTTGCCCATACGAACTTCCAATGGTTTTTTGGAAACTGGTTTGTCAGGAAAAACCCGGATCCAGACTCGCCCGCCGCGACGGATATAACGATTAATGGCTCGGCGTGCAGCTTCAATCTGCCGTGAGGTCATGCGTCCCCGAGTAGTCGCCTTAAGTCCGAATTCGCCAAAATTAACCTGACTGCCTCGAGTGGCAATACCACGGTTCCTACCCTTTTGCTGTTTGCGGAATTTTGTCCGTTTTGGTTGCAGCATTTCCGCCTACTCCTAGCGCTTGCTTCCGGCAGCGCCGGACTTTGCCGTTTCTGGTTCAGCTGCGATCCCGAATTTCTCACCCTTGTAAATCCAGACCTTAATACCAATAACCCCATAGGTGGTTTTGGCTGTCGCAACTCCGTAATCCACATCTGCACGTAGTGTGTGCAACGGCACCCGACCTTCACGGTGCCATTCGGTACGAGCTATTTCAGCACCATTAAGGCGCCCGGCCACTGTAATCTTGACCCCCTTGGCACCCAAACGCATGGCATTTTGTACGGATCTTCGCATGGCCCGACGAAACATGATGCGTTTTTCCAGTTGCTGCGCCACATTCTCAGCGACCAACGTGGCGTCCATTTCGGGACGACGAATTTCCGTAACCGCGACCTGCACCGGCAATTTGATAACACGTTCAATATCTGCCTTGAGCTTGGCGATGTCTTCGCCACGTTTGCCAATGACAATCCCGGGCCGGGCGGTATGCACATTGACATTAATGTTGTCCGCTGGCCGCTCTATCACAATGCGGCTCACTGCCGCACTGGCAAGACGGGACTTCACCATACCGCGAATCTTCATGTCCTGCACCAATTTATCCGCATATTCACGGTTGCGCCCATACCAGCAGGCGTCCCAATCTCGAATGATGCCCAACCTGAAACCAATTGGATGTGTTTTTTGCCCCATCAGCGCGTTCCCTCTGATTCACCAACTTCGATGGTGATGTGACTCGTGGTTTTAAGGATTTTTGTTGAGCGGCCCTTGGCTCTTGCGCGCCATCGTTTCAAGGTCGGGCCCTCGTTGACATATACAGCAGAGACCATCAACTCATCAATATCAGCCCCCTCGTTATGTTCGGCATTGGCGATTGCCGACTCCAGTGTCTTTTTTACCAGATGAGCGGCCTTCTGGTCACTGAACTGCAGAATCTCCAGCGCCCGCGCAACCGGCTTTCGGCGAATCTGGTCGACAACCAGGCGACATTTCTGTGGCGAGGTACGCAAATATTTTGTTGTGGCTTTGACCTGCATTACTGTCACCTATTTTGCTTTTCTACCGGCCAAATGGCCACGAAACATCCGAGTTGGTGCAAACTCACCCAGTTTGTGGCCAACCATATTCTCATTCACCAGCACGGGGATGTGCTGACGTCCGTTGTGCACTGCTATCGTCAGGCCGACAAATTCCGGCATAACGGTTGACCTTCTAGACCAAGTCTTGATTGGCTTGCGATTCTTCGTGGCGGAGGCAACCTGCACCTTGGTCCACAGGTGGTGGTCTACAAACGGTCCTTTCTTAACTGAACGTGGCATTACAGTCCTCTTGATCTCACTTTCTTAACTTACTTTCTGAGCTTACTTCTTGCGTCGACGAATAATCATTGATGTGGTACGTTTGTTATGCCGGGTCCGATACCCCTTGGTCGGCACACCCCACGGTGATACCGGATCACGGCCACCTGATGTTCTGCCTTCGCCACCGCCATGTGGATGGTCCACTGGATTCATGGCAACACCACGCACTGTCGGGCGAATACCACGCCAACGTTTGGCGCCCGCCTTACCCAGTTTCTGCAGTGCATGCTCGGCGTTACCCACTTCACCAATCGTTGCACGACAGGATAAATGAATTCTACGCATTTCACCGGATCGCAAACGAAGTTGTGCAAATTCGCCCTCGCGTCCGATGAACTGAATTGATGCCCCGGCTGAACGGGCCATCTGCCCCCCCTTACCCGGCTTCATTTCAACACAATGAACCTGTGTGCCCACCGGGATATTCGCCAAGGGTAAGGCATTACCCACACTGATGGGTGCTTGTATCCCGGACATCACCGAGTCACCTGCACGCAGCCCTTTAGGAGCCAGAATATAACTGCGGGAACCATCCACATAGCTGATCAGAGCAATATTTGCACTACGATTAGGATCATACTCAAGTCGTTCTACACGTCCTTCGATAGCATCGTGAGTCCGTTTGAAATCGACTATGCGGTATTGTTTCTTATGCCCACCACCGCGATGACGCACCGTAATCTGGCCCGTGTTATTGCGCCCATTGGTGCGCCTTTTCGCTTCGGTAAGCGCTTTCACCGGCCGTCCTTTGTACAGGTCCGGATTCTTTACCCGCACCATACCCCGCTGACCGGGTGTTGTGGGTCGTAATTTTAACAGTGCCATATTGCCGCCTTATTACCAGTAGTTCTCGTCACCGCAGTGCTCAGGCTTGCCCGTCAGTAAAATCAATATCCTGACCTGGTGCCAACCGAACATAGGCCTTCTTCCAATTCTTGCGTCTACCCATGCTTTTGCCATGTTTTTTCTGTTTTCCACGAACATTCACAACTTGCACGGAATTTACCTGGACATTAAAAATCATTTCAACGGCCTTATGGATTTCATCTTTGCTGGAATCCACACGAACCTTGAATGCAACTTGATTGCTGGCATCCGCGAGCATGGTCGATTTCTCGGAGACATGTGGTGCCAATATTACCTGATAGGCGCGTTCGGGATTCATTGCAACCATTCCTCAATCTTGCTGATGGCAGCCTTTTCCACCACAACTCGTTGATGACCGACCAAGCTAATCGGATCGATTTCACTTACCTGCAGCACCTCAACATACGACAGGTTACGGGCCGCCAGAAATACATTCAAATTATCCGTTGCCAGCACCAGTAGCACGTCTGCCCCATGACCGGCCAACTTCGCCACCAGATCATGGGTTCGTGGCGCATCGAGTGCGATGCTATCAACCACGGTCAGACGCTGTAGTCGCATTAATTCAGCAAAGATCGAGCGCATCGCGCCACGGTACATCTTTTTGTTAACCTTTTGAGAAAAACTTGTGTTACAGGCCGGAAAAGTCTTGCCGCCACCACGCCATATCGGACTACGGATAGTGCCTGCACGAGCACGCCCCGTACCCTTTTGCCGCCAAGGCTTGCGGCCACCACCACGCACTGCTGCACGATTTTTCTGGGCTCTGGTCCCGGATCGCGTACCCGCCTGATACGCAGTCACCACCTGGTGTACCAACGCTTGGTTATATTCCTTAGCGAATACCGCGTCAGCCACTTCGATGCGCTCTTCTGTCGACTGCCCGGTCATTGTATGAACATCTAGTTCCACGTCAAATCCTCTTCTAGTCCCTGTTCTTGACCGATGGCTCAACCCTGACATCGCAGCCACGAGAACCTGGTATCGAACCTTTGATCAACAGCAGATTTCGTTCTTCATCGACCCGGATAATCTCCAGATTCTGCTGGGTACGATTGACATTACCCATATGCCCTGCCATTTTCTTGCCAGGAAAAACACGCCCGGGATCCTGGTTCTGCCCGATCGAACCAGGGGCTCGATGTGATAGTGAATTGCCATGGGTGGCACGGCCACCACGAAAACCATGTCGTTTCATAACCCCGGCAAAACCACGCCCGATGGTCTGGCCTTGAACATCAACTTTCTGGCCAATGTTGAACAGCGACACGGTCAATGCGGTACCTGACACAAGCTCAGATGCCTCCTTTTCGCCAACCCGAAACTCCCACAGGCCACGCCCGGCAGAGACATCCGCCTGGCGATAAAGACCTGCCATGGCTTGTGTCACCCGGTTAGGACGACGGCTGCCAGTGGTCACCTGAACCGCGGCATAACGATCTTTTGCCAGCGTTTTTACTGCAGTAACCCGATTGGGCTCGGCCTCGATCACAGTGACCGGTAGCGAAGTCCCGTCCTCAGTAAAAACGCGGGTCATCCCCAGTTTTTTTCCTATTAGACCCAGTGCCATTTCCACACCCTTACCTGTCTTAACGTCAGATGGTTTGCCAAATCAGTAAACTAATTCAGTGCAGTTTAATTTCAACATCGATACCAGAAGACAAATTCAGCTTCATCAAAGCATCCACGGTCTTGTCTGTCGGATCGACAATATCAATAATCCGTTTATGCGTACGAACTTCGTATTGGTCACGCGCCTTCTTGTTGACATGCGGTGA
The DNA here is from genome assembly GCA_011052285.1 of Gammaproteobacteria bacterium. GTDB lineage: Bacteria > Pseudomonadota > Gammaproteobacteria > Arenicellales > DRJH01 > DRJH01. The sequence continues at coordinate 388 of DRJH01000215.1, read as the reverse complement.
ACTCAATAGTGTGTAGCGTTCAATACGGGTTGGTAACGGGATCGGGCCACGCACGATAGCTCCGGTGCGACGTGCGGTATCGACAATTTCCATCACCGACTTATCCAGTCTACGATGATCAAATGCTTTCAACCGGATTCGGATTTTCTGATTATCTGTTTTCACTGCTGATTCTCTGTTACATTAATACGTATATTTAAAATCGATAAAACAATGCCTTAATCGAAAAATGCCTTAATCGAAAAATGAATTACTCAATAATTTTACTGACAACACCAGCTCCAACGGTTCGACCACCTTCTCGTATCGCGAACCGCAAGCCCTCTTCCATCGCAATCGGATTGATCAGTGCCACCGTCATCTTTACGTTGTCACCCGGCATCACCAT
>DRJH01000214.1 GCA_011052285.1 Gammaproteobacteria bacterium | reverse complement strand
CTAGCCATGTTCTTTTTTATGAACTTTTTTATGAACTTCTTGCAATATGTGACCGACAGTCATAAAATGACCGCCGGTTTTAATAAATGGTTCATGTTATGCTATCTTCAAGCAGAAAAGAACGAGTTTTCCTGCGCCGCGAACAGGATATCCTGGACGCTGCCCTGTCTCTGTTCGCTGCCCCTGACTGGGAGCAGGTCACGGTTGAGCAGATTGCTAATCAGGCTGGAGTCGGCAAAGGTACAATCTACAAGCATTTTTCCTGCAAAGAGGAAATTTATGCCCGCTTGGCAGTGGATTTTCACCACCAGCTGATGCGTGACTATCGAAGTATTGACGCCTCCTTGCCATTTGATCAGATTTTTCGCAGTATCATCAAAGTCTCTTTCGATCGCCTGCTCGGCGATCCGTCCTGTGGTCATGTCAGCTTCTACTGTAAGCGGGGTCAATTTGTCGAGCGCCTTAATCCAGAACTACAGACTACCTTTGTGCAAATGCAGGCGGAATTCGATGATTTCATCGCCAGCATCATGGCCCAGGGTATTGCCCAGGGCGTAATTCCAGAGCGGCCGGTCAATCAGCTCACTGCTGCACTGGAAGCCACCTTTGATGGTGCGCTGCGTATGATCTGGAACCAGGAAGTAACCACAAGACTTGACATGTCCGTCGATAGTTTTCTGAATATTGTCAGCGAATTTATGATGGTCGGTCTCGCTGGCCTCAAGCACTGATCACAGGCTTCATTGCTGCGGTATTACCCTATCACTCTTTCCATCACCCGGGTATTGATTATGAAACGCTCGTTCTGGATCGCTATTGTCCTCGGCCTGACCGTGCTGGGCTGGGTTCTGTCCGGACAGCTGAGTCCACAACAACAGGCAAAACCGACTACCAACAATACGGTAACCGCAGCGGTGACGCCTCCAGCAACCAAGGTTGAGGTCAAGACCTTCAAGGCTATCGACATGACCCGTACCCTGGCCTTTCAAGGCCAGATTGTGCCACTGCGTCGGGTCCATCTTCGTGCCGAAACCGCCGGCAGCGTGGCCCGGCTGATGATCGCCAAGGGACAGACCGTCAAGGCCGGACAAGCACTGTTGCAACTGGACATGGCGGATCGTCAGGCCCGCAGGGATCAGGCCATAGCAGAACTGCAATTGCGTACCACCCGCCTACAGGCTGATCGTAAATTGTACAAGCGAGCGCTGCTTTCGGATAACCAGATCAAATCTGATCGTGCCCAGTTGGCTTCGGCCAGGGCCGACTTGCAACGTATCGACAAGGAGATCGAGAGGACCGTGATCCGTGCCCCCTTTAACGGGGTCATCGAACAGCGCAATGTAGAGCTTGGCGACTATTTGCGGGTCGGCGACAAAATTTTTACCCTCATTGATCGCAGCCAGCTGAAGCTGGCATTTGATGTTCCACAACAGCAGATCGGCGAACTGCACACAGGATTGGCGGTACAGGGGAAATTAATTGGTGGTGGCTCTGTCACGGGTAAGGTCAGCTTCATCGCAGTCAGTGCAGATGCTGCATCGCGCAGCTTTGCCGTCGAGGCGCTGGTGAGCCCGGACGATGCAGCGACAAATGCCAATCCGCCGCTGGGGCAAAGTGCCACAGCCACCATCACCCTGGGGACCACGCGTGCTCACCATCTTTCCCCCGCACTATTCAATTTAGCGACCGACGGCAGTCTCTTTGTCAAAGCAATCGATGTCAGGAATCGGGTCCTGGCGTTGCCTGTTCAGTTACTGCAAAGTGACAACAAGGGCTTCTGGGTCACTGGGCTGCCCGAAACGGTTAATCTGGTGGTTACCGGGCAGGGCTTTGTCTCACGTGGTGATGTGGTGGCCCCCACCTTCGTATCTGCCGACACGAAAACAACTCAATGAATTTGCTCATCGATTGGGTAATCGGCCATCGCCTAACAACCCTTATAACCCTGTTGTTTCTGATCCTGGCGGGCTTTAATGCCTACCAACTTATTCCCCGGGAATCCTCTCCTGACGTAGCCATCCCGATCATCTATGTGTCGATGTCCCACGAAGGGATCTCACCGGATGATGCCGAGCGGCTGCTGGTTCAGCCGATGGAGAAAGAGCTCAAATCCATAGAAGGTGTCAAAGAGATGCGAGCCAATGCCGGAGAGGGACACGCCTCGGTGACCCTGGAGTTCGAAGCCGGCTTCGACAGTGCGTCCGCATTGCAGGATGTTCGGGACAAGGTCGATCTGGCAAAACCCAAGCTGCCGACCGGTGGTAAGGAGCCGGAAGTACACGAGGTCAACGTGGCCCTGTTTCCGGTTTTATCCATGACCTTGTCTGGATCGGTACCCGAGCGCCAGATGATACAGATCGCCCGCAGGCTACGAGATGATATTGAAAGCCTGCCGGGGGTACTCGAAGTCAACCTCGGCGGTGATCGCGATGAAGTGTTGGAAGTAATCATCAATCCGTTGATTATGGAGACCTATCATTTAGATTTTGCTAGCATCTTCAATAGCATAGCCCGCAACAATCAACTGGTCGCCGCTGGCGCTCTCGACAATGGGGCCGGACGCATGGTGATCAAGGTGCCCGGAGTGATCAACAGCGTCAGTGACATTCTGCAACTGCCGGTGAAAACCGTTGGTGATACCGTCATCACGATCGGTGATATCGCTACTGTCCGCAAAACCTTTAAAGATCCAACCGGCTTTGCCCGCATTGATGGTCAGCCGGCAATATCTCTGGAAGTAAAAAAACGGGTCGGTGCCAACATCATCCGCACCATCAAACAGGTCAAAAAGATTGTTGATCAGCACCGTAGCTACTGGCCGTCTGCGCTCCGGCAGACCTATATCCTCGACAGCTCCACCCAGATCAAGGATATGCTTGCTGATCTGAGCAATAACGTCACCAGCGCGGTAATTCTGGTGGTGATTGTTGT
>DRJH01000213.1 GCA_011052285.1 Gammaproteobacteria bacterium | reverse complement strand
TGCTGAAGAATACCTCGGTAATGAATTAAAAACCCACTTATATTCAGTAGGTTGTAAAATTCAAAAAGTGCATTTTTCAGCATAGAGAGTATATTCAGTAGGTTTAGATTTTGGTTCAGTACGAGGCATTTTCGCACGGAGAATGTGAGCATATAGGTCATATGTGAGCATTCGAGTACGAAAATAATGCCGTAATGGGACAAAAGATGAATACGCTGAATAGTTACTAAATAACATGGTTATTTCATGCGCCTGAATTTGTGTTAGATTGGTGTGATACGATTGAGCAGAATAACGAATTGCGGTTGTTCCGCATTGAGTTTTTTGTGATTGGGTAACACGTTAAGGTGGTGTAAAAGCTGGATGTAGCAATGGCCATATTACTTATTTATAGCTCATTAAGGGATAACGCCCCCTTCATCGTTCATATTCGAGCGAACATTGACAGCCAATAAAATAGCGGATATTCATCAACAGATGACGCCCTTTACGCGTCGGGAGATGATTGTCTATGCCGTTGGCATCACGTTGGTATTATCCGCTCTTTTTATCTATAACATCCTTACATTAGTGCCACAACTCTCAGGTTTCACTCTCAGGTTTCAGATTGTGGCTATATGCGGCTATTACGCTGGCTCTCATCGTAGAGTACTGTTATGCCTTTACCCATATTGAGCAGATATTACCTTCCTATCCTCGTGTAATGATGGCTGGTATGATTCTGGCGGCAGGCCTGCTCCTGTTCGGAATTATTCAACTGCTTGGAGTGCGCGCATCACCCTATAATCTTTCTGGTGATATTTGATGGCTATACCGTTGCCACGGTGATGAGTTTGCGCTATTCCCTGGCCATGGTGACCATGCTTAGCCTCATAGTGGCGCTGAGTTTTTTGCAGCTTCTGGGTTGGCAACAAGGTGCCCTGGTCTTCCTGGAGCAACTGATATGGATTGTACTGGCTGTGACGAGTGCCAGGATCTTTGTTCGACAATGGCGACAGCGATTTCAGGTTGAACAGCTTCTCGAGGAACTGGAAGAAGCCAACACGAAACTTCGTGATTACACGAAAAAATCCGAGGAATTGGCAATATCCCGGGAGCGCGTACGGCTGGCACGTGATTTACATGACACAGTAGGTCACAGCCTGACTGCACTGAATATACAAATCACGCTGTTGTCTCTTCATCCCGGTCCTGGAACAAAGGAGCGTCAGCAAATTCTGCAACAAACTAAAACCTTGGTTCAACAAGGCCTGACTAATCTGCGCCATGCGGTGCAGGCCCTTCGACCACTGGCCCTGGATGCCTTTTCTCTCGTGAATGCGGTGGAGCGACTGATCACGGATTTTGAGCGGGATCAGGGCCTCATTGTTGAGAAGAAAATGGACGAGCCACATCCGCATTTATCCTCGGAGGCAGCTTTACCGATCTATCTGTCTGCTCTGGAAGCACTGACCAACATACGGCGGCATGCACCAACGGCAACACGGGTGGTATTCACACTGACCCAAATCCCTGAAGGCATGCAATTAGAACTTGTCAATGACGGGGTCGAGGAGAGTTCTGATCAGCACCCGACTGGATCCGGCTACGGCTTGCTGGGAATGAAGGAGCGTTGCGCGCACTGGGAGGTTCTTTTCAGGCCAACATTGAAAGCAAGCTTTTTCGTTTGAAACTCACATGGCCGCTGTGCTCAGCAGAATGAAATCCGTCCAAATCTTGATTGTGGATGACCAGACACTGATCCGCGAAGGGCTGGCGATATTATTGGCGCAGGAAACGGAAATTGAAGTGGTTGGCACGGCCGGTTCAGCCGACGAGGCGCCAGAAGAAATAGAGCTGTTACAGCCTGATGTTTTGCTGATGGATATACAGATGCCAGGAATGAATGGCGTGGCTGCAACACGGACTATTTTGCAGCGCTGGCCCTCCATTCGTGTGTTGATGCTCACCACCTTTAACGATGACCAATATTTGTTTGAGGCACTGCGAGCAGGCGCATCAGGGTATTTGCTAAAAGATACAGATACCCGCTATCTGACCAAGGCGATTCATGCGGCGTATCGGGGGGAACAAGTCCTGGATCCGGGCGTGACCGAAAAGGTGGTGCGCAGAGCCCTGACAACACCTACTTGCGAAGAGATATTGACAGAACGCCTTACCAGCCGTGAAAAACAGGTGCTTGTTCTGATGGCTGAAGGCTATACCAATGCTGCGATAGCCCATCGCCTGAGCCTGTCCGAGGGCACCGTAAAAAACCATGTCAGTCATATTCTGGGTAAATTTGGTTCCCGGGATCGGACTCATGCAGTTCGCCTGGCCGTTGAATGGGGATTGCTAGATCAACCCACGAGCTAGGAGCCTGTCCGAAAACAGCCTCCAGGTCACGACCCGGTCACGATTTCGCCACGCAAATCCGTGACTTGTAGTAGTCCGATCGGCACATCCCGAAGTGAACAGGGCGTCGTATCCTGTGCGTATGAAGCAACAAGACTATTTCTCCTGCATGCTCCGAATCTGGAATTATGGGAGCAGCACTCAGGATAACGACAACCCGGGAAAAACCGCTACACCGGGCAGTGGCTACATGATCCAGGTAGAAACCCTACCCTCTGGCACAAAACACTATTTTTCCGATCTTGTGGAACTGGGTCGTTTCATCGAACAACATCTGCTTGATGTGAAAGCCGCTAACAAATGCTAAGCATAACGGGAGTATTAACGGGTCAACTTGCCATAATTTGGTCGTTTAGGGTCTGGCCTGGTTGACCACAATGTAAAGTGGGGAGAGTGATGCGAAGACAAATCAAGGCGACCAGTTCCGTATTGTTGATCCTGGCAGCATTTCACTTTTACCCCTCGCTGGCCCGCGCTACGGAAAATCCCCCGGTACCGTTCCAGGATTTGCATGGTTTGTTGGGCAAATTGGTCCTCACAAATGATCGCATCAAGGCTTTTTCTGCCAAACGGCAGGCTGTGGCGGCAATGAGGATGCCCGATAGCATCCGGGTAACGGTGCCTGGAGCAGCTGAGGATTCCGGGAAAATCGCGATACAGAAGAATCCACGTATCCAGTCTGCAATGTTTGCGGTGACCATGGCGAAAGAGGCAGCGGCTCGAAATCATGCCCGAATGCGCCCCAAGCTTGCCGTTTTCGTACAAGCCCAACGACGTATGAATGATGCAGGTATACCCGGATTTCAAAATGACTTGTCGGCAGGGATTCGACTCACTGCCAATCTGTATCGTGGTGGAGCCGATTCAGCCGCAATTGAAAAAGCCTCCAGGGAACTGGAGGCGGTGCAAAGTCGTGCTGAATCTGTGCGGTACCGGGTTGCTGAAGAGGCGCGTCAGGCATGGTCTGCACAACGAACCGCTACACGAGTCGTGGCCTCATTGCGCCAGCAGGTTCAGGATCTGGAAGAGTTTCTACGTCTGGCCCATCGGGAGCGAAAGCTTGGAACACGTTCCCTGCTGGACGTTTTAAGCGGTGAAATTGCCGTAATGAACGCTCGTTCAGCGCTGGTCGCGGCGCAGATTGACCAGCAAATTAATACCTACCGACTGGTCACCGCCATGGGTGGCATGTCACAGGAACTCTTTATTTCCGGCCAGGGCAGCTCCAACGTGAAGCCCGAGTAATCATCAGCCCGGGGCCACCGGATTATCTTCTTAATCAAGCCACCACATATTAATCTACTAGACAGGGAGGCAGGCATGACCATAGAGCAGGCTCAACTTTCCAATCCCCGAATATCGGCAGAACAACCTGGCCGACTCCATGAATCCCAGGCGCGAGCCGGTATGGTGTTCTCTCAACCCGTGGCCAACAGCTCACAGCAACAGGAAGTTGTGAGTACGGAACAGTCGGGCTTCTTCACAGATGGCGCCTTGGCTGATGGTGCCGGTACGCAGCCAAATCAAAATACGCCTGCCAACGGCCACACAAACAGCAACAACCCAACTGGGACACCACCTTCCGCTCACCCATTTTCAGACCTGTTTACCTACAATGATTTAGTGGAGTATGCTCATCCTTCCCAGCCCGGACAACATACTAACAATCCTCCCGGTTATTCTTCTCTGGACGGAACGGATTTAGCTTGGGTAAGCTCGATAGCGCATGCGGACGACAACCCATCGGCGGATCAATCTGCAGAGGCCCTTTCTACTCCATCAACTGACGTAGTGGATAGCGAGTATCAGGATAGTAGCAATCCCCAACCAAGCTATGACCCATTATCACCGCCCAATACAATTCTGGCCTTAGATGGCGGTTTTTCAGTTAACGAAGATGGATTTCATTCCGGCTCAGTACTTGCAACTGATATCTGGGGCCGGGATCTTGACTATGTTTTCGGCCAACCAGGCCACGGCCATGTTGAACAAGTGTCCGGTGAGCATTTTCAGTATACTCCAGAAACGGATTATTACGGGCCGGATAGCTTTTCGTATACGGCAGCCAACTCATTCA
>DRJH01000212.1 GCA_011052285.1 Gammaproteobacteria bacterium | reverse complement strand
GAAAAGGTGCCGCGTCGATCTTCGGTATTACCATCCACGTCCGAAAGTTCTGGCCCCAGTTCTGCCATGGCGCGAAGATAGCGTTTTTCGGACGGAGTCAATCGATCAAAGCGTGCGCTGAAAAAACTGCTGTCGAGGGCAGCGGTAGCTGTTACAGATCCACGCTCAACATCATCCACTGTGATTGGCGAGGCATCCGCGGTGTCCCATGCGTGCTTTCCCCATTCCTGCAAAAAATATGGATATCCGTGTGTCGTATCGACAATCCGTTCCAATGCGTCATCGTTGACCTCAACCCCCTCGGCTGCGGCCGGCTTGGCAATGGCAACACCGGCCAGACCGCGCAGCGCACGGTGGGCTAATTCCCTCGCCTGTTCGTTGCGGGATAACCGTAACAGCGCCCGACGCAATTCCGGCGCTAAAATGGCCGGGAGGGAACGGCCCTCCGGAGCTTCAATCCGGAGGGTCTGAATCCCGGTCGCCTCAGCGTCGTCGCGTATCCGGTCGAGCAGCACGGTCTTGCCAACACCGCGCAAACCGACCATCAAGATGCTCTTGGTCGGGCGGCCGAGCCGCACGCATCTGCTCCCGCAACTCATCGCGCCCAGCCAATTCTGGCGGCGGCGAGCCAGCACCGGGGGTATAGGGGTTTCTGATTGGATCCATGCGCAAGATTATATAGTTTACAAAATAACCATAAACTCGATAATTTCACTCAAACTGCTCCCAACCCTTGTCGGCGTACCGGAGATTCAATGGAACAGCCTGTATTACCGACCCCTTCACGCCTTCGCCGCCTTCGTGCAACTGCTGCCCGCCTCCGAGGCCAACCACCATTCGGCCCCTGGTGGCATGCTCGAACACGGCCTGACGGTCGTGATCAACGCACTCAAGCTGCGACGGGGCAAGCTGTTACCATCCGGGACCTGCGCGGAAGAACTCACCGCCCAATCATTGCAACGGCGGTGAAAACCTCGTGGCATTATCACCACTCGCGGCGACCCCTTGCCTGCCGCAAGCCAACCAAGTATACTTAAAAGCGTATTACTAATTCCAGCACCATGAAAACAGTCACCATAAAAGCCGACGCAAAATTTGATATGCTGCTCAGCCGTCTGGCCAAACGGTTGAGCACTACCAAGAGCGGTGTCATTAGAGACGCGGTTCGTAACTACCAGCAGCACCTGGACCGTGAGGCCCTGCGGAAAAGAATACGAGCCGCCTCGCTCAAGACGCGAAAACAGGCACTCAATGCATCGGCCGATTTCGACGCGGCAAGCACCGATGGCCTGTAAACGCGGCAGTATTTATCTAGCCAATTTCAACCCATCAAAAGGCACCGAACCGGGAAAAATTCGACCGTGTATCGTCATGCAGAGTAATCTGCTGAATGAAGCAGGGCATCCAAGCACTACCGTACTTCCCCTGACCACAGAGCTAATTGAGGGCGCAGCGCCATTACGTTATCGGGTCGCGGCACGCGACGGCCTGGAATCCGATTCTGACATCATGCTGGATCAAACAAGGACCATCGATAATCGGCGCATTACCAGCGATATGATGACTATCCTCACCGAGTTGGAAATCAATGAGGTCGATGCGTATTGGCGTATTGTCTTGGGCCTGGACTAATCTAGCTACCGCTTACCCGTCAGTGTCTTTAAAACAGCACAGCAGAACATTTCAACTAATCCAATTTGAAATCGGATTGCTGATCTCGGGAAACCTGCATATATTGTTAATCTGCCAATAATATATTTGGCGTCTCCAAGGGAGCGCCGCCTTATTCCGTATTTACGGGCATCCTCGGAAACAATGACAATCCGATGAGATTTCAATCAGTTATAGGTCAACCCCTAATTCTTTCCATATTATCCGTTGAGCACGACACCGGTTGCACCAAACATTTAAGTTACAAAGCAACCCAACCAGTCCATACAGGATGAGGAAAACGATCCCGGGCTTACCTTCCTATCCTGGCTTCGCCAAGGTATTGCTTCGCGATCTTTCGAGGTAAACTCGGTAAACGCCCACATACACATAGTGCCGGAAGGAATGTTGCTCGTAAGCCCCGCGATCTTCAAAGACTTCGACCGCGAAAACTGGGAACTCGTACAGAAGCGATTCACCAAGCTCCGGCTACACCAACGCCGCCCGGATGGCACCAACATCCACACCTATACCGTCACCAGTACGCACAAGAAAAGCAGGATCAGGGGTTACCTGCTGCCGGACCCGAAAGCGGTTTTTCCGGAGGGAAATTTTCCTGAACCGAACCCTTATCTCACGAAGTAACGCACCGGAATATCACCGCTCCCACCCTTACTCAATCTAAAATATATGCTGCTTGAATAAGCAGAACCATTGACTACAAATCATGTACATGCACGGCGCCATCTATCTTCCTTGCCTGCTCTACAACCCTTGAGTGGTGCGTAAAAAGAATAACTTGTGTCTTTTGGGCAAGTTCCGCAAGTGCGCTGAGTGCGGCTGCGGAACGCTCATCGTCAAAATCAACGAGTATGTCATCCACAATGAAGGGCATGGGGTCTGAGCTCTCCATATATTTCTCAAGCGACGCAAGGCGCAACGCCAAATACAGTTGATCTCGGGTTCCATTGCTCATCCCTTCCACGTGCACCCGCTCTCCGTCAGGACGGATTCCTACAAGTACAGGTTCATCTTTCTCATTGAAGCCAGTCCTTAATTCTTGGAATGAGTTTCGTGTAAGTACAGCAAAATGTTCACTAGCCCGCTTAACCATCGGGCCCTGGTTCTCTTTTCGGTAACGCTCGATCTCATCACGCAGAATTCGCGCCGCCAGTTTTAGACGGACGTATCGTTCAGCATTGGATCGGATACTCGCAAGTACAGACTGGCCTTGGTCCGCAAGCGCTGCGGCGTGGTCGCTGCCATCCATGAGTTCCAGTTCCTTTTCCTCCCGGCCCTTGGTCTCGGCAAGCACCGTTCGCCTCGGCTCCAGTTCCTCATCGATTTTGCTGGTCAGTGCAACTATCTGTCCGGGCAACGCATCCGGATCAACATCTTTTGCTTCCACTTTAAGTTCCGCCAGGGTTGCACCTTCACCCGTATCCAGAAGCTCTTGTTCCACGTTGCCGACTTCCGCTTTCAGTCGAAAGTATTCGGCCGACTTTCGCTCGGCTTCCTCCAAATCAGCATGGCTATCCTGTTTTGCCTCCACACACAGCGCATCCAGATGCTCGGTCATGGTTTGGATTGTCGCCTCGGAATCCTGGATGTCCTGTCGTGCCTGTTGCAATTGTTCCTCGATCTGCTGACGGCGGGATTGCCCAGTTCGACTTTCCGATAACAATGTATTGAGGTGCGTTACCGCTTCTTCCGCCGGCAGCTTTGCAAATTCGGGGGCTATGTTCGCAACCACACTACCGACTTGACCACTGAACGACTCTGCATCTTCATCAATAGCCTGTATACGTATTTGCAGTTTCTCCGCATCACTCTGTTTTGCGAACAGTTCCCTGAGCTTGTCGATGACATCGGCTGCCTCAGACGGCAAGGCATCGCCTTCCAGACCAACGCCCTCTACCACCTCTTTCCATTGCGCTTTCCACTCATCGAGTTCGCCGCTTGCCGCTTGACACTCCGCACGGACAGACTCCTGATCGCGTTCCAGTGTCTTGATCTCCTTATCCAGTGTCGCTCGCTGCCGGATGATTTCCTCGAGCTCGCCAACGACTTCTTCACTTTCAAGGAGTACGGCTTCAAGTGATGCAGTGTCAGCACCATCTTCCCCAAGGCTCTGCAAATGTTTTTTGAGTAACTGTATTTGCGTGTCACAGGTATGTTCAAGGTCGCTGACCTGCTGCCGTAGCGTGCTCAACTGTGCCACTCGGTCGCGGAGTTTTTCCAGATTATCCAGCCATGCCCGCATCTCGCGCGGCGTGTGTGGCTGAATTTCGCAGGGACTCCACAATGCCTCCCAGTCGGTATCGATCTGTTTTTTCTCAACTGCGCATTCATCAAGCTGCTGTGCAATCTCTCCGGCGCGTTGTTTCACAGTCTCCTGTTCGGCCAGCAGACTCGCCTTCGTGTGGACGCGGTCGGCCTCGCGACGCAAACGGTCCGCCAGTTCATCAGCACCGATCACCCGGTATTCGAATGCATCAGGAAGTGCACGTTCAGCATCAATTACACTTGCCTCTGTTTTAACGTCTTCCCCCTCAATCCACTGACGACGCAATAACTGCCAGGCCTGCTCGCGCTCAGTCCTGACCTTGATCAATTCTTCTTCTGTCGGTACCGTACCTGCACGCTGTATCTCATCCAATCGTCGCGATGCTTCACGCAATGCTTCTGCCATCTCTTCCTGCTTTTCCCGGAGACGCTGGGCACGCTTATCGAGCTCAGTGTATAGCTCTTCAAACCGATTGATATTCTCTCGGGTTGGCACGGGCATGCCGGGGACATCTTCCAGCGAACCGTTCCAGAGGGTGAGTCTCGCTAAGTCGGCGGCACATTGCTCTTGTGATGTAGTAAGCTCACTCCGGCCGGCTTGGATTGCACTGTCCACATCACCCGACTTCCTTGCTGCTACAACGGCTCTGCGCAGAGTTTCGGGTGATCCGGTGTCTGTAAGTTTCTGGAAATCCTTGCGTACATCCTTCAGCCGTTCTTCTGTTTCACGCTGGTTGCTTTTCGCTTGTTTTTCTCGCGATACCAGAACAGGATTTTGATTTCCCAGTTCGGTAATTCGCTGTCTTTTTGCAAACACCGGACGCAATACTTCAGTATCCGCCAACGCAAGATCCGGACGCACATCCTTGAGCAGGGATTCAGCATCAGTGAGTAGCTGTTTGTATTCCGCCCCGAGGTGCGGCCGGTCTTGCATTGCCTTGCGGTGGCTGCCCAATCGCGTATGGAAGGACTCGATGTTTTCGCTTTGTTCCAGCACCTCCTGACGCACGGTGAGCCCTTCGAATTGCTCTTGGAGTCCGTCGAGTCGAGATCTTGCCTTTTGAATAATCGCCTGTGCTGTCTCCCGCTTTGTGACCGCCTTCTGGCGACGCTCTCCGAAATCGTCCGAAAGGACAATAACCTCACCCAACGCCTCAAGCTTTTGCAGAAGTTCATTCCGTTGGGCTAGTTTGGGTAGGACGCGCTGAATGCGCTTCAAGCGATTGACCTCAACCCGGTTATCAGCAAGTTCAGATTGAATTTGTTCTAAGTCCTTGGTAGTCCGCGCCAGTGCACGGCGACGTTCGTCCCATTCCCTGGATGATAGTGATCGGTCCCTGATCTCCTTGTTCAAATTCGTATAAGCCTTCAGAGCCGAGTTGATCGTTTGTGTTGCCCCCCTTGGTCGAAAAAGTCCGTCGGCATCCTCATCAAGTTGGCCGAGCACCGTATGTAACGCATGACTGCCTAGTGATGCAGAAAAGAGCGCCTGTCCAACCTCGCCCTTCTGCTCTAGAATTTCTTGGCCACCCTGAACCAGCGCATGGTGATCAATCCCAAAGAGCATTTCAAAAAGCTCTTGCGTTACGCCCTGGAGAAACGGGGCCAGCGCCTTATCGTTAAGCGATTCACCATCCATGGACAATAGCGTATTCTTTCGTCCCTTACGGCGCGCAAAAGTGAGCTCGTGTCCATCTGCAGCACGTACACACCCCTCGATGCGGAGCTTGTCATTAGCGTGAAGAAAATTGTCAGGAGTACGCTCGTCGATATTATATAGTAGCGACTTCAACCCACGCAGCGCCGAGCTCTTTCCCGCTTCATTGGATCCGTAGACGATATGGAGTCCACACGCCTCCTGATCAAATAACAATATACGGTCGGAAAACGGTCCAAACGCAACGAGATTGAGCTTCCGAATCTCCATCACGCCTTCTCCGTCGTTATCAAGCGGTTCACTAGCAGCTCTTTAATGTCTTCCAGGACGACCTTGAGTTGTTGTGGATCGGTTGGATCATAACGATCTTCACCGCTTAGAATTTCGGCAGGGAGTTTTTGGCGCAGCGCGGACACTTCATTGGCTAGTTTCGCCAGTGCGGTGTCATCCAACTCCATATCCCGAATGCCACGTAACAGACCGCCCAGCGCATCATCACGCGCAAGGATGCTATCGACGGAAATGGATGGCTGCGTCTTAAGCAATACCTTCTCCAACCAGATTCCGGCGCCACCAAGGCCGGTTGCCAGGGCGCGATACTCCTGTGTCCAGTGTTCGATTTCTGCGTGCAAACGAGAATGGGCAGCACTGGCACCCTGCAGCACCAATCGTGCTGCGACCGGCCGACCTTCGGCGGTATCGAGCGCTTGTTGTAGCGCCACGCGCACTTGCTCGTATACGTCATCGACTGTCTCGCTGTCCTTCACATCCACTTCACAAAGTGACCAGCGTATAACATCAAGATCGCGGTGCGTAACCTCGGATACCTCACCACTATCGACGGTCACCAGCGTGCAGCCCTTTGGGCCTGTCTCACGGATATGTCGCCCCTGTATGTTGCCCGGAAACACAATCCATGGATTCCGGCTTACCTCTTCACGTTTATGGACATGGCCCAGTGCCCAGTACTGATATCCTTTGGAGCGCAGCCCATCGACCGTGCAGGGAGCATAGGGCTCGTGACCCGGTTTACCATTGAGGCAGGTGTGTAACAAACCAATATTAAAGAGCTGTGGATCACTCTGGGGGTAGGCCTGCGAGAGGTCTTCCGTTACTGCCCGACTTGCAAAGCCCTGACCGTGGATAGCCACATCCAGATCCTCCAGAACGACCCGCTCAGGCGTGCGTGTCGCAAACATCTTGACGTTGTCAGGCAAGCGAAGGTATTTGGTAATTCGACTCGCTGCATCATGATTGCCTGCAACTATGAAGACTCGAATATCTGCTTCCCGGAGGCGTCCCATACGTTCAACGAAATAGAGGCCCGTATTGTAATCCTTCCAATCACCGTCGTAGAGGTCGCCGGCCAGTAGCACGAGATCGACTTCCTCATCAATTGCAAGCTCAATAAGGTTGTCAAAGGCACGGCGGGTTGCGCTACGGATTTCCTCCACAGGTGCACCTTCATAACGCTCCAAGCCATGCAGGGAGCTATCGAGGTGGACGTCTGCCGCGTGAATAAATTTCCACATAGTCACATCCGAAGATCATCAAGAAACTCAGACGCTGGATCGGCGCTCGTCACCAGCAGGTGATCCCGTGCGCGGGTACAGGCAACGTACAATAGGTGGCGTTCTGTGTTGTAGACCTCTTCCAAATCCGAGTCATCAACTACTGTCTCTACCCGTTCCTGCAGGGGAATAACTTCATCATCACAAGCCATCACTACAACCGCACGAAACTCTAAACCCTTAGCAAGATGCATAGTACTGATAGAAACGTATCCGCTGATCGTCTCAAGGTTCTCGTCAAGCACTTTGAACGGGAGCCCGACATCCTCGACTGCATCACGAGCACGTTTCAGTTCCTTGTTAGAACGTACGAATACTCCAATCTCGTGGGGTAGCACTCCTTCACTGCTTCGATCCGATAGCCATTTACTAACCGCTTTGCATTCTTCTTCAACACTACCCAGAACCTGAATGCCGGGAGTCGGTCCGTTGAATACTGAAATGGTACCGCGTCGATCTTCGATATTACTATCCACGTCAGAAACTTCTGGCCCGAGTAATCTATCAGCCTGCATCCTGATCTGATGTGAGGTTCGGTAATTGATGTGGAGAGTGCGGGAACGACCGCGAATGTCGACGCCAAGTGCTTTCCAGGAGAAGGGCTGTTGGAAGATTCTTTGGCCCAGATCGCCGGCGAAGAAGAGGCTGTTTGGGCGTCGGCCTCCAAGCGCTGCAAGAAATCGCAATTGAGGAATGCTAATATCTTGCGCTTCATCAACGACGGCAAAGTCGAAAGGCGGGTATTTCCGCTCCGCAAGCTGAGCAGAAAGTTGGCTAAATAAACCGGGGTAAGTAATTAAGCCTCGGTCTACCAACTGTGAGCGGACACGATCAAAGATAGACCAAAGCATCGCACGCTGTTTCTCTGGGAGGCGCGTTTTGCGGCCTAGCCGCCTGACATCACGATATGCCTCCCATGTGTCCAACTGCCATGCATCCACAACCTCTTCCCATTCGGTCTCCAAAAATCGCTGGCTGAACTTATGATTTTTTACTTCTCCGGTCGCTCCCGCCATCCCTGGCTCCCGCGACATTAGCACCTCCCTGTGCGTCGCTGCTTCTGTTTGAAGTTGTCGTATTACTTCACTGGATGCGATTTCCACAGAGCCGAAATGTGATTCATATAATCGCCGACCTATCGCATCAATAGCATGGACTTCCAGTCGCTCGCCAATACGTGGTTCGTTACTGATTAACCGTCTCAGCTTAGTTCTTAGTGAATTGGCCAAAGTTTCAGAAAAGGTGGTAAGCAACACTCGCGTATCGGGGTGATTGCGTGCAAGAAAAACGGCCCGGTGTAAAGCGACGATTGTTTTACCCGTGCCAGCCGACCCTGAAACCCGTGCCGGGCCGTTATAGTCTTTTTCAACCCACTGACGCTGCGCCGGATGGAGAAAAATCGTCCATTTCTCCCAAGGGTAATCCAGTGCACGTTCAAGTTCCTCGACATTCATCATTACTCGAAAGCGGCGCTGTGCATCGGGATGTTCAAACGGATCAGCGCTTACAGCTACAGGCTGGGCAATCTGTGGAGTACCGCCAGTCGCCAATTCCAGAAGTGCTTCTGCTGCCTCACCAGGCAAATGATCGGCCAACTCTAGTACGCTGTCTTCGTTGGCCCCACGCACATCATCCAGCCACTCAGCTGGCACTCCATAACCCAACAAGTCGTCATCGGATATGTCAGCAAACAGCAATGGTTTTGGTGCTGCTGGCTGATCAACCTGAATATCGACTTGGGCAACGTACTTTGGGATGGTGATCTCCCTGATCATTTCCCGCACTTCCACCAACTGTGCCGCCCCGGTCTTCGGGTGTGTTTCCAGTTTTCGACGTTCCGCCCAATGATAGGCTTTGTCATGATGGTCGACGTAACAAAGCAATAAACTCTTGTCCGTCTTATGTACGATTAGCCGAATATCCCGACTGACGCGGACTGACCAAAAATTGGGGTCCCTGGCTTTATCAAGCTTGTGAAACTGCATTCCCGGATTAGCCGGATTTAATTGTAGATCGAACGCGGTGGTCTTTACAGCTTTCTGCTCGTCACCAGTCAGTTTGGCGAGGCTATCAGTGAAGATATCGGCTATGCGGAAGTACATTTATTCACCTGAAATTTATTGTGCACTAAATTAATGCCGTCATGCTGTATTGGGCGGCCTGACACATGCGAAATCGTCCGCACAAGTACGCTTGCAATATATTTTATCTCCATCAAAAGCCGAAAAGATCGCGTGCACACACGTTCT
The DNA here is from genome assembly GCA_011052285.1 of Gammaproteobacteria bacterium. GTDB lineage: Bacteria > Pseudomonadota > Gammaproteobacteria > Arenicellales > DRJH01 > DRJH01. Next base: position 127 of record DRJH01000212.1, on the reverse strand, counting down.
GACTATTTCCCCTAATTGAGCTATCAAAAAGATCTATTAAACGTTGCCTCTCGGTCTGCCTGACTTGATCGGCCACGAGACAGAACTGATAACGAAGATGAAAAAGGAAGACATACGGATTCTCGAT
>DRJH01000211.1 GCA_011052285.1 Gammaproteobacteria bacterium | reverse complement strand
GAATTTATCCATCCGACTCTGGCTGCCACTCGATTATATTTTCAATTATAGGATACGATTGTGAAGAAGCCATGAAGAAGCCTAATGGACCTGGAAGCGGTCTTTCGTAGTCTTAAATCAGAACTGGGCATGCGGCTGGTGTGCCAATAGTCTGCTGATAGGTATTCCCATACGTAGACGAGATAAAGGTCGGGACAGATCGCGCGTAGTACTATCTGGCACTTCCTGGATGCTTTTCATCAGTGGAAGAGCACCAGTCGCCAATATGATTTAGGTATATCACCTTCTCTTCATATTTCCTTCATAATCATATTCTATACTGAAAATATGATTATGAAGTTCAACGTAGCGACCAACAGCCTCCTGGTACCACCAAGTTCTAGAAGTGAAAAGTTCGCTAACAAGTGTAGCGCACGGATATTTCATTGCATTTTTGCCATATGGCTGATGATATAACCAAATTGTCCCGAGCAGTCACTCAATTATCGATATTGTGTACTAATGAATATCTGTGGCTATTAGGGCGGCAGGTTGCCACAGGAGCATGGGGTTTATACTGACTCTATATTCATTAACGATCATATCCGGGTGATTACTGTAGGTATAAGTCATGTTTGATCAACACAGTGTTTCGGGATTCGAATCATTGAGACAAACAGGTGTAGATGATGGAGCATATAGTTTGGGGATTTATAAATACGGTTTTTTCCTCCTTGAGAAAATACATTTTTCTATTTGCCTTTGGGGTTTCTATTTATTCTAGCTACTGGTATGTGCTGAAAAAATATCGTTATGTACAATCTTTACAGGGGCGTTTTTGGCTAACATCTTCCCAAAAACTTGTATATATCGGAAGACATATGTTTATTTCGATTGGGTTTTCTATGCTGATGTATGGTGTGATCATCTATCTGATGTTTTTTAGATACCCACTTAAAGAAGATAATTACGTGGCGATGGATTATCGAATCGCCTCAATCCAGGAAATTCCTAAAAAGACAGATTTACTAACCTACTTCAAGTCTGCCCCGAACGATTTTGTGCAGCCGATCAATTTTGTATTCATCACTACCGGAGATATTCAGTATCTACTCAAACGCTCTGGCTGGATTAAGAATGAGATGTTTGGAAGAAGCCGGATTAGCGTCAATCGATATGTGCATCTGCTCAGGGAAGATACACCACCGGTCAGTTACCTGTTTCTTGATGGACACCCCCAAGATTTAGCGTTTCAGTTCGCATCACAATCGATTGTGTCGAGAGTTCATCTCAGGCTTTGGTCGTTTGGTCACATGGGCACACGGTTTATATGGCTGGGAAGCATTTCCAAGGATAAGGAAATGGATTTGAGTTTCTATCAGCATTTTCCAGCTCCGATGCACGATATACAGCGTAATGTTGATATAAGCAGGGAGTTTCTGCGAACCAATATACTAGAACATTTTCCTCATGCGTTAGCCTACTACACACCCTGGTTACAAGCGCGTATGGCCGATGGTACAAAAAATGGAGATATCGAATTTCAGAGTGATGGCAGCCTACTCATCCTTCGTGTTCCACATGGCCGTGATGGGGCTTGCAATATAGATAAGAAATCCTGCCGCTGAGCTAGTTATGACTTTTCTACCTCGTAAGCATTTACTTTTGACAGAATTCACGTAGGTACATGCATGAGCAATATGAATACATGTGCTGTTGAGCGAAGCAGATTCTCGGATATACCTGTGTTGTGTGCCCGCATGAAACGACTGCGTGTCGCAATTGTCTCCGATGCATTGTCTGGCCGCAATGGCGTTGATGTTTACTATCGTGATCTTGTAAACAGTCTTCAAACGCAGGTAGCACGTATTGATCTTGTCAATCCTGACCCAGAGAATCCGATCGGAAAAAGCTGGTTTTCAGTTCCCATGCCTGGCGATACGACGCAGAAAATTTATTTTCCGGCCATTGTAAAACTGTATAGGGAGCTGTTGACACTCGCTCCGAGCATTATCGTGGTACCGACACCGGGTCCGTTCGGGCTGCTCGGAGCATTCGTTGCTCGGCACATTAATGTACCGATTATTGCTGGCTTGCATACGGATCTCGAAAGTTTGGCCGGTTTATATTGGAATCGGTTTGCTGGCTGTATCGGTCAATACTCAATCGAGACGGCAAGCCGCTTGCTGTTTCACTATGCAGATTCTGTGATTGTCAATGCCGATAGTATTTATCCGGCAGCATGGCGTCTCGGTGCAAATCACGTGCAGGTGCTTGGTACGCCACTCGCACAGGAATTCATCACTACACCAGTGACACCACCGTCAGGCGCTTCAACACATATTCTGTTTGTAGGACGCTTGGCACCAGAAAAGAATATAAAGGCAATTCTCGATGCTGCTGAGCGATTTCCGAAACTGAGTTTTACCTTGGCCGGAAGGGGTCCGTTGGAAGCCCTGGTCAGGCAGCAATCAAGCCAGCTCTCAAATCTCAACTATGCTGGCCATTTGAGCCGCACAGGGATTGTGAAATTGCTGGATGAGGCCGATGTCGTGATCTTGCCTTCACTGGTTGAGGCGTTTGGAACAGCCGCTTTGGAGGCAATGTCCAGAGCACGGCTAGTGCTGGTATCGAAAGCATGTGGTATTTCCAGTTGGCCGCAATTGTGTGCGGGGTTGTGGGTGATGAGAGAGCATGAATCTCTGTGTGAAGCGTTGGCACACATCACTGTTCTGGATCAATCGACAAAGACTCGAATAGCATCAACCGCCCACCATGCTGCATTGAAATTTCACCAGAGTGCGGTAACCGGCTGGCTGAATTTACTCACCGACTGTGCCAGACCATAATGGAATCTATCGTTTCGGTACACGATGTCATGCCGGAGACGTGGCAGAACGTTCAGTACATCATTCAGTATCTTTTACTGTGCCAGGTGACGCATATGACATTGTTGGTAGTGCCGGGAAAAAACTGGAAGTCGGAGCATGTAAATCAGCTTCGACAATATTCTGACTGCGGTATTGAGCTTGCTGGTCATGGGTGGTCACACCAGGTTGGCGAATACGGCGGCCTTTATCACCGACTGCATGCGTTGTTGCTATCGCGCCACTCAGCCGAGCATCTGGCCTTGACTTCAGCGGAGATCGCCAGTCTTATATCTCGATGTCATGGCTGGTTTTTCGATCAAGCACTGCCAGAACCCAAGCTGTACGTGGCGCCGGCTTGGGCAATGGGGAGCATTACTCGCACTAAACTTGCGACCTTGCCATTTCGCTACTATGAGTATTTAACAGGCATTTACGACTCACATTCGAACCGGTTTTTGCGGCTGCCTGTGTTAGGTTATCAAGCAGATCATTTTTTGCGTGTACCGGCACTGTGGTCCGCTAATATTCTGAGCCATCTCAGCGTACATTTCACACGATCCATGGTCAGAATTGCGATACATCCCGGAGATTTGGGTCTGAAGTTAGCCAACGGTATCGATCGGGATTTAAGACGAACCACTCGATTCTTGGCGTACCAGCGAATCGGAGAATCATAAGCACAATCGTAACTATTCAGCGTGTTTAGATTTTGGCTCAGTACAAGGCATTTTCGCTCATCCCGTAACAACGTCCCGGTGTATATTCAACTTGACTATCACCCGTGTCCACTCCCCGGTTCTGCTGGTCAAATTTACCTGTCCGCCGTGCAATTGAACGATCCTCTTGACAATAGCCAAGCCTAAGCCAGAACCACCATAGCGCAGCGCTCGTGATTCTTCGGCCCGGTAAAACATATCAAAAACTCTCGGTATTTCATCCTCATCCAGGCCTGCTCCCGTGTTGCTGATAACAATCGTCACCTGATCAACCGATAATTTACTTAGAATTTCTACCCGACCGCCATCCTGGTTATATTTAATAGCATTGTCCATTAGATTTGAAAATACACGTTCCAGTTTTTCTAACTCCCCATCCACCATAATAGTCAGTGGAAAATGTGACTCAATTCTAATATTTTTTGCATCCGCCAATAATTGGTAATCCTGCTGCAAAGAGGAGAGTAGCATTACCAAATCAACCGGTTCTTTGTGTATCTCACCCATTATTTCAAGAGCTGATAGATCAAGGATATTTTTTACCAGCCGCTCCATACGCAGGGTCTGTTCGGTCATTCTGCCGATAATTTCCAACCATCGTGTTGGTTGTTCAGCATCAGTGGAGCGCAACTCATCAAGAGATAACCGCATCATAGTTAATGGTGTTTTCAACTCGTGGGAGGTATCACTCAATAGTCTTTTTTGCCCCAGAAAAGCATTTTGCAGGCGTTCAAAGACCTTATTCAAGGTTTTAGCCAAGGCATTGAATTCATCCTGTTCATTAGCAACTGGAATCCGTCGGTCCAAATGTCTTTCGGTAATATCATGGGCCAGTTCAGTGATCGCCCTGACCGGCTTAAGAATAACACCGGCCACAAAATAGCTAATCGCTAACAGTAGGAGACTGGAAAACAACAGGCCGCTGAGGACACTAACAGATATATCCCAAAGGCCTTCAATAATGACCTCCACTGGCCGAGCTACGCTAACAATATAATCAAGGCCGTCTCTGGAAATGATAAGCTTTCTTGCCCTGAAACTGACCTCGTTTTCATCATCCTGGCCCAGATCAATCGTTGTCCTGGGGATAGTACGGCTGATGGTGACGCTGGAACCCACCTTCGGTTCCGGCAAGTTTATTATCCTCGCCAATTTGGATTGATAAAGTAGCTGATTTTTATTTTTGGTGTAAATTTTCAGCCAATAATTATCTCCACTGATAAAGATGAGGGCGTGGCCGTCTCGTATCCCCTTGTCAACAATCCAAACCCCTCGCTTGGCGATACTCAGTAGTTCGGAATCAATAATTCGCCCCGGTTGTTTGAGCATCTGCCACAGAATAATCCCGGAAAATATCAGGCTGGCCCCAAAGCCTGCGGCTGCAACCAAAAGGGCGATTTTTAGTCTGACGGTCATTGGCTCTGATCTTTAATGATATATCCTACTCCACGAATGGTTTTAATAATTGGGGTATGGCCAGAATCGTTGATTTTGTGACGCAAATTTTTAATATGAACATCAATAAAATTCGACATACTGAAGGGATCAAAGGCTTCCCCCCAAACGTGTTCGGCCAAACTAAATCGGGAGACCACCCGATTTTTATTATAGAGAAGAAACTCCAGGATAGAAAACTCCCGGGCCGTGAGTTCAATCGTCCGCCCCCTCCTTGTTACCTCTCGGTTCACCGTATCAAGACAGAGATTATGAGAGCTTATCAGCGTGTCCTTTTGGCTACCAAACCGTCGCAAAAGAGCTCGAACTCGGGCCAGAAGCTCATCCAGGGAAAAAGGTTTGGCCAGGTAATCGTCCGCTCCAAAATCGAGTCCCTTGATCTTATCATTACTCCCGCCTCTAGCACTTAACATCAGAATTGGTGTATTGATACCTGCCACCCGCAACTCTCGCAGAACGGTGAGGCCATCCTTCTTGGGTAGCATAATATCCAGAATAATCAGATCAAATGGATTGTTAAAAATGTGATCCAGTGCTTCTTCACCATTTTCTGCCGTTTCCGTTATATAACGCTGATCTTCAAGGGCACATTGTAGCTGTACCAATAGAGCATGTTCATCATCAACAATAAGTATTTTCATCTATCCTCGATTCCCATTAACAATTTATTTTGACCATAATAAGTGGTACCTGGCTCTAGCAATTTTTGCCTATTATTGATCGTCCTTATTATATGGCCACGAGCGAAACTATGCCCGTGTAGACCCATTGGCTGATGGAGTCCATCAGGGTAACAATAAATTGACGCAGCATAGTGTCACCTCTCTATCGAGATAAGGCGCGCTTTCGAATCTTGTCCTGTAAATCGGTAACTACATTGCCCCCCGGCCAGCTGCACCTCATCAATATCCCGTTGATCGATGGGAAAAAATTTGCAGGCCAGTGGCCGACATGCGCCATAGGTCAGACAACGACCCTCCTGAGTTAGCATCAATTCTAATGGTGCCACGTTGTAGGCTGCGAATTGTAGATTTCATTTCAATTTCCACGTAATCTTTTAGATATATGATTTCAACCACTATGGACTGAAAGTACATAGTAGCAACTCGAAAATGAGGTAATGATATCAATGTCATAATTATATTTTTCTATTATAGGTTATGATCATGAAGGAACCATGAGGGGGCTGAAATTCAGGGAAAAAGTATAATAATTCTATATATTACGGCTGATTTCCTGAGTAAGTCTGTACGCCCTGTGACGAGGAGCAGATCGACTCGCTAACCAGGGTGATTGTCTTTCAGTACCAACTTAGCTCCATGCAGTTTAGCTACAGCAGAGACAAAACTAAGGCCAGGACCATTTCCGGATGTGCTTTGTGCGGTATCCACGCGAGCGAAGCACTTCAGGACGTGCCGGTCTGGCAGCAACTGCTACAGGCGTATACGACCACTGTGGATGAGACTTCATTGCCGGTCGAGTGGTGCAAGCATTGGATTTACGTGTATTCGGCGGGTGATATCACGCCGAAAGTACTCCATCGACAACGTGACATCGAGGCGACTGCTGCAACCATGTATTATCCCGCAGCATAGCGGTACGATCATTCACGATTGCTGAGTCACCTATGTCCTACCAACATTGTGGGGTACGTATTCCTGCATACGCCTGTACCCGAAACCCCGTTACCGGGGCTTTTGATAGCCAAAATACGGCCAGCCTCCCTCGCTCAGCGGTAGCGCTAATGTTTGCCACTGTGGTAATTGCCACGGGCGATCAGTGAGTAGAATACCTCCTGGCTGCAGTATAGGTACGACCAAGGGGGCAAGACCCACCACCAACTGGGTATCCCGATCCCGTTTTTCACTACCGACGTCAGCATGGATCAGAGCAGCAGGCTGCGGTAATAAATCCAGGGTATTGGCTAGGGTTTCGGTAAATTCGCCGAGCACCAGGTCCTTATCCGGAGGCAGGCAGTCCGGCATGGCATGCAACTCACGGTCGAACGCCAGGATCTTGCGCCTGGGAAACAACTTGCGCAAATGATCATAGGTGCGGCCCTTACCCAAGCCCAGCTCGATGATCCCACCCGGTACAGTGAGGAGGTGATTGGCGACAAAATCCAGACAATCACGCTGCACGGTCAGGCGTAGAATCATACGCTCTAGGCGGCTTCCGGTAGGCCATTGTGGCATTTCACGTTCTCCTGAATAAATAACAGTGATCGGCGGCGACCTCGTTCGGTAGTGTGATGGGGCTGCTACCAGCGAATACCGCTTCAGCTCGGTTCGCGATCAGCCATCCACCGTGGACCAGCAGACGGGGATAATGTTGTGATAATGCTCTGGCCAGCTGAGCATTGGCCAGGTGGTCCGGCCCACCGATGTCGGCATGAATCAAGGCCACGCTATCCGTGTATTGCTCCACAGCTTGTTGCAGGGTCGTTGTTATCTCACCAAGAATCAGTTGCTCTGCAGTCGGCGTATACGATGGGGCAGTATCCACTGCCTGTTCGAAAACCAAGATCTGCCGATCCGGGAAGATCGTACGTAAATGATCAAATGTACGGCCACTACCCAGGCCCAGCTCGAAAATTACCCCCGGGGTTTTCTCCAGTGCTGCTGCCGCTGCTTCGATGCTGTATTTCTGTGCCTGCAGGCGGGCAATAGTTCGATCCAAACGGCTCACTGCCTGGCCCTTACCGTTAATCTATCGTGGACTCCCGCTAAGGTAATACAGGAGTGAATCTCATAGTGTCTTCGATATGAGGAAATTACCTTAGGATAGACTCCGGCTGGGAGCGACTGCCAATTCATTACTGATTGTCCAGCATTGCACCGAAACTACCGCCACGCTGCTGCAAGGCTGTGGGCGTGCCCTGTTCAACCACCTTGCCGCCTTCCACCACTAGTAACTGGGTGAATTCCATGGCCAGTTCAGGACGATCCAGGACCCATACCAGGCTGGTACCGCTACGGTATTTACGCAAATTACGCAGGACCCGACGCTCGGCAGCGGAATCCAGGGAATCGATGGCATTGTTAATAATCAACAAATCCGGATTTTTCAATAAACACCGGGTCAGGGCCAGCTTCTGGCGGGCTCCGTTAGACAATCTGGCCCCGAACGTACCGACATGATAGTCCAAACCCACTTCGATAATGCGTGTTCGCAAGCTCATGGTTCGAATGGTATCAGACATTAGCTCATCGACAAGTTTACGGGCATTAGCCTGTCCATAAGCCAGTCTGCCAAACAGGATATTGTCACGGATGGTCAGTGCTGAATTAAATTCTCTGGCATCATAAATAGTAATTTCGGCATTGACATCGCTGTTCACCAATTGCTGTAAAATCGCTCGGGCATCCAACAGACGATTTTGCATGTCTTCATCGATCAGGCCCAGGCGGTGCCGCGCCACTACGAGTTTGAATGGCAAAGACAACAACATCTGCCGGTCTTCTTTATCGATTTCATGTGCCGTGTCTACCTGGTTTCGTTTGATAATGCTTGAAAATAGTGGTAAGTCCTCAGCATTGATGAAACTGAAGCGGCTGAACAACTCACTTTCTGGCGCTACATCCTGAAATAAATCCAGCATAATTTCTGCGAGGCGATAGCCAATGGTTAGAAAATCATCCAGTAGCTGAGCCTGCTCCAGGGCTTGCATGACCAGCCTATTCGATGGCATCTGTTCCATATCGATGCAGCCCTTACCACAGGGATGACCGAAGACCAGATTTTCCGCGACACTTAAATTTGTGTTATAGCGGGCACTATCGAATGACTCTACCAAGTGCTGGTATTTTTCCTCAGACAGCTGACCACGTAACGCTTTTCGGGCTTCGAGCACCTGGCTGGCCAGCTCCGGCTGCTGACCCGAATGTATTCTCGAATCCAAACCGATCTGGTAGATCTCGAACCCCAGCTCAGTTACCGGCAACAGATCAAGAATTTTTTGCAATAAGGCTGCATGATCATCGACACCAGCCTGGGCCAGGTCGATCCAGTCAACATCAGGATTATCGCTACTGTTTCCTGACATCTGCGCCTCTTCCAGGCGGTTGGGAATCTCTGGATCAACCTTGTCTTCACCCAGCTCATCACCCACCGGCTGAAACTTGAGGCCGTAGACCAGGTTGTCAAATATCGAGCCGGTAAAGATATGGGCATCGGCATCAACATAGCTAAGAACGTGCCCGGTGGCCGCTTCAGGGAGAGCCTCTAGTGCTTGTTTGTCGACCCGGATTCGCCCACCGGTAGGTCGCAGCAAGCGGGCCATCAATTGGGAGATCTCCACTTTGCCACTGCCGGCTAAGCCGACAATTGCGGTGTGCAGCGCAAGGTTGAGATCAAAACTCGCTCCATCGACGGGCTTGAGGTAGTTATCCTCGGAAAAGCTCAGGTTGGTAGCCACCAGCTGATGGCGAAAGCGCGGCAATGCTTGCGGCTCACCTTCGGCCAGTTCACGATTCAGCAGTCGGCTCGGATCAAACTGTTCGATAATCTGCTGGTATTTTACCCGGATATCTTCCTTGGTTTGATAATATTTGAGCAGCTCTTTCCAGGGTGAGGCGATGTCCTTATAGGCCGACAATACCGCAACTAGTCCGCCGAGTGACAAATTGCCTTTTATAACAAAGTAACCGCCCACCGAATAGAAGAAAAAAGGTGTTAACTGGGCGATAAAATTGTTCAAAAATTTGATGAAGAACTTGCGTCGATACAAATCATAGCGAATCGTAAAAATACGCCCCAATCGATCCGCAAGCCGGGCCCGTTCAAAGCGACCTGTGCCGTGGCTGTGTATTTCCTGAATACCGGCAATCGATTCTCCAACCCGGTCCGACAACACCCGGACATTCATGACTCGCTGTTTGGCCAGGGCGTTGACCTTGCGCTGCAGTTTTGGAATCAGCCACATTTGTGGAGGATAGAAGGCAATTGCCATCAAGCCCAACAACCAGTCCTGATTGATAATAAACCATAGATAAGTAATCAGCAGACCACCTTGAAAAGCTGGCAGAGCAAAGGCTTCACCGATGAAACCACCGAGCGGTTCGGTCTCGGTGGTGATCATGGGAATGATTTCGGCCTGTGAGACCTGCTTGAAATAAGGCAGGGGAAAACGCAAGATCCGTGAATAAAGTTCGTAACGAAAGCGTCGCAACATGCGCTCACCCAGCACACCACGATAGACATTGAGGATATACTTCATGGCGCCGTTGAATACCACCAATAACAGGAACAGACCGCTGAGGACAAACAAATAGCTGATCTGGTTGATCGGATAGCCCAGTAATTGCTCCGGCACATCGGCACCACCGATCGCGCCATTGATGATCATCTTGGGGATTTCCAACGAAACATAGATGAAGGGCATAGACGCCGCTGTCAGCAACAGTAAAAAGATCTGTTTTTTGCGGGTATGCTTGAGTATGTAGCGAAAGATCGAGCGTTCCATGCGGGGCCGGTGGCAATCGGGAGATGTGATGCAGAGTTATATCATAAATACTCAAGCTGCTGTTGACCTAGCACATGGATATGATACCGCGATCGTGCTCAAGGGCTATCCCAGGTTGTCTGAGACCTTTATCGCCCAGGAAATATTGTCCCTGCAGCAGCGCGGGCTCAAGGCCATTCTGGTTTCGCTCCGCCACCCCACAGACTTGGCACATCATGCCGTTCACGAGGAAATCATCCTGCCAGTCTTGTATTTGCCGGAATATCTAAAAGATGAGCCGCTCAGGGTATTGCGTGCGCTACTCAGCCCCCGGCACTGGCCACAACTTTTTCGCCTACTACGCCTGTTCCGGAGTGATCTTCGCAGGGATAACAACCGCAACCGTTGGCGCCGATTCGGTCAAGCACTGGTACTGAACCATGAATTGCCTGCATCAATCCGTCATATCCACGCCCATTTTCTGCACACTCCGGCTTCGGTGGCCCGCTACTGTGCTCTGCTGCGGGATTGCAGCTGGAGTGTGTCCGCCCATGCCAAGGATATCTGGACGCTGTCCGACTGGGAGAAAAAGGAGAAACTTGACGCTTGCAGTTGGGCGGTGACCTGCACCCAGGTCAATTTGCAGCACCTACATAATTTGGCATCAAACCGGCAAAAAATTACCTTGGTCTACCATGGTCTCGACTTTAATCGGTTTCCTCCGGTGGCATCGACTGCGCACAAAACGTGCGAGGTTACGCTGCTTTCCGTGGGTCGCGCAGTTCCCAAAAAAGGCTATGACATTCTGCTGGATGCTCTGGCCATGCTGCCACCAGAATTTTCGTGGCGGTTTGTTCACATCGGTGATGGGCCATTACTGCCACAGCTCAAGCAACAGGCACTGCAGAAAAACCTGCAGGCACGATTACAATGGTTGGGTCCACAGCCACAACACCGGGTACTGCAAGCTTTGCAGGATGCGGACATTTTCATCCTGCCCAGCCGTATCACCGCAGATGGCGACCGTGATGGTTTGCCCAATGTATTAATGGAGGCACAGAGTCAGGGCCTGGCCGTTATTGCAACCGATATATCCGGAATCCCGGAACTGGTCAAGCACCCGGATACCGGTTTGCTGGTCGCTGCCGATGATGTTCAGGCACTGACTGCAGCCATCATACAGTTATTGCAGGACCCTGAACTGCGCCAGCGTCTGGGCCACAAAGGGCAGCAGCGAGTTCTGCAACACTTCAGCATGGAACGTGGAGTTACCGAGCTGGCCCATCTTTTTGGGCTTGCTGATAACCCATGAAACGATCTCGATTGACTTTTTATGCCCCACTGAAAGCACCGGATCATAGCCACCCTTCAGGGGATCGGCGGATGGCTGCCTTGTTGATGCAGGCTTTGCAGTTGGCCGATTATGACGTCGTCCTGGCCAGTCGTTTTCGTAGCTATGATCACGTTGGCGATCCACTACGTCAGTCACGTATCCACCACTTGGGCCAGGCGCTGGCGGGCCGTCTGTTGCGCCACTATGTGCGTACCGGCGATGCTCCCGATTTTTGGTTCACCTATCATTTATATCACAAGGCCCCGGACTGGATCGGCCCGCAGGTTGCGCAGGCCCTGCAAATCCCCTATATTGTTGCTGAAGCCTCTTTAGCCCCCAAGCAAGTAGATGGAAACTGGGCCAGTGGTCATCAAGCGGTAGCACACGCCCTGTTGCGGACGGATCTGGTGGTGCATTTGAACCCGGATGATGAAACTTGTGTAACACCGCTGTTGGGAGCGCGGGCCAGTAGCCTGAACCTGGCGCCGTTTATGGACCTTGGCCCCTTGCCAGATCCAAAAGAACGGAACAAACTACGTCGCCAACTGACGTTTGAACAAGGGATTGATCCGGGCTCCTTCTGGTTGGTTTGTACTGCCATGATGCGCCCTGGTGATAAATTCTCTTCCTATCGAATGTTGGCACATAGCTTGCGGTCTTTGCTTGATCTGCCCTGGCGATTATTGGTCATCGGTGATGGTAAGTGTCGTGATCAAGTAAAATCCCTATTTGTGGATATCGATCAACGCTGTTGCTGGCTGGGCCAGTGTGAACACGAGACGGTACTGGAAATATTGACAGCAAGTGATCTTTATTTGTGGCCCGGTATCAATGAAGCCTACGGACTCGCCCTGCTGG
>DRJH01000210.1 GCA_011052285.1 Gammaproteobacteria bacterium | reverse complement strand
TGTGAGGCAGTCACCGTCACAGGACCACCGAGACGTCGGGGTGGTGTGGGATTTTTAGCGTGAGACTGGGTATACGCGCCCAATCCAACCATCGGGGCCTTAGCCACGTTTTTGCCACCCGCTGTCGTACCAGCTGTAGCACAACCTGCCAATACCATCGCCGACGCAATGGCCGTAAATTGAGACAGCCGTCTCGACCGAAGTGTTGTGGTTTTCATAGATTTCCTCTGTCTTTTGGTCTTTAGAATGTTTTACTTACGTTACGGGACGGGTAGTATTAGCGGCCGGTCGCGGTGACACCAAATACCTAAGAGTGCTGGACAGGCAACGATATTCGAACTCCCCTCCGCACGCTATAGACTGTGCAAGAGCCACTTAGTTCCCGCACCACTTAAAGGGGTCATACCAAATAAGCAGAAAAATCAGTCAGCAACATACAATTGTGTACCTGCCTCTGCTGCGATAGAGACGAAATTTTCAGGCAGTGCCCGGTCAGTGAAGATGGCATCCACCGCCGAAACATGGCCCAGTCGAACCATGGCATTACGACTAAATTTACTGTGGTCAACAGCGAGGTAAACTGCGCGCGAATTGGCCATAATTGCCTGCGCAACCTTGACTTCACGGTAATCAAAATCCAATAAGGATCCATCATTTTCAATGCCGGAAATACCGATAATGGCGTAATCAACCTTGAACTGGTTAACAAATTCCAGGGTCGCCTCACCGGTAATACCTCGATCCCGGTGGCGAACCACACCCCCGGTGATAATGATCTCAAAATTTTTATAGCGACTCAAAATATAGGCAACATTGAGGTTATTGGTGATCACTCGCAAACCATCGTGATCCTTCAGGGCCATGGCAATCTGTTCGTTGGTGGTACCGATGTTGATGAACAGCGAAGCATCATTAGGGATATGTTGTACCAGCAGATTTGCGATCCGCTGTTTTTCTTCCAGACAGAAAATCTTGCGTTCCTGATAGGCCACATTGCGCACACTCGAAGGCAGACCCGCTCCACCATGGTATCGAGTCAACAAGCCCAGTTGCGACAGGGTGTTGAGGTCACGGCGAATGGTTTGTGGCGTTTTTTGAAAGTGCTGCACCAAGGACTCAATAGAAGCAAAACCCTGTTGTCGGACTAATTGCTGGATTTTCTTCTGACGCTTGTTCAATGATGGTTTGTCATCTGCCTTGGCACAATTTTCACGGCTCATTTGACCTCCTGAATCGGTCGTTTTGATCGCTTTTTGAATGCGCTGGACATTGCCCCAGGGCGATCAATGTGGCTCAATGTCAATTATTGATTTGCTACTTTGTCAGGGAGAACCCAGAATGTCAAAAAATCCTGTTTTGCTTGCCATCGACCAGGGCACCACCAGCAGTCGGGCGATCCTGTTTCAACCCTCTGGAAGGCCACTTTGTACCGCCCAGCAAGAATTCGACCAAATCTATCCCGATGATGGCTGGGTAGAACATAACCCCGAGCAGATCTGGCAAAGCAGCCTGCAGGCAACTCGAAGAATGGTTGATGCTGCACAATCCGCAGCACAAACCATCGCCGGAATCGGTATCACCAACCAGCGCGAGACCACGCTGGTCTGGGACCGCAAGACGGGCCAACCCCTGTACAATGCCATCGTCTGGCAAGATCGTCGCACGGCAGCATATTGTGCCGACCTCAAACGGGAGGGCTATGAAATCCTGGTGCGGGAAAAAACCGGCTTGCTACTCGACCCCTATTTTTCGGCCACCAAGATCCACTGGATCCTGCAACAGGTCAGTGGTGCAAGGACTCTGGCCCAGCAGGGCCGTCTCGCCTTCGGTACCACGGATAGTTTTCTGATCTGGCGCCTGAGCGGTGGCCGGGTTCATGCCACCGATGCGACCAATGCCTCCCGCACGCTGCTGTTTAATATTCACCGGCAATGTTGGGACCCAGAGTTGCTGGAATTATTCGATATTCCCGAGTCCATGTTGCCGGAGGTAAAAAACTGTGCCGATGATTTCGGTCACACCGACCCAACCATCCTGGGGCAACAAATTCCCATCTGTGGCGTGGCTGGCGACCAGCAGGCTGCCGCATTCGGTCAGGCCTGCCTAAGCCCGGGTATGACCAAAAGCACCTACGGTACCGGATGTTTTGCCCTCATGAACACCGGCGCCTCGGCGTTAACCTCACAGCACAAATTGCTGACTACGGTCGCCTATCGTTTGGATGGCAAAACATCGTATGCGCTGGAAGGCTCGATATTTGTCGCCGGCGCAGCGGTACAATGGCTGCGCGATCGCCTTCAAATCATCCAGTCGGCTGCCGAAACCGAAGCACTGGCCGCCAGCCTGGACAGCAACAAGGGTGTTTATCTGGTCCCGGCTTTTACCGGGCTTGGTGTGCCCTACTGGGATCCGGATGCCCGGGGCACGCTGAGCGGCCTGACCCGGGACAGTGGCCGGGCGGAAATTGTCCGTGCTACGCTGGAGGCAGTCTGTTACCAGACCCGCGATCTGATCGATGCCATGCAGGCCGATGGTGCCAACTTCACCACGCTGCGGGTCGACGGTGGCATGGTTGTGAATCGCTGGCTGATGCAGTTTCTTGCGGACATCATCCAGGTTACGGTCGAGGTGCCGGTAGTGACTGAAACCACGGCCCTGGGTGCAGCTTTCCTGGCTGGCTTGCAACAAGGCTTGGTACCTTCCACTGCCGCCATTGATCAGACCTGGCAATGCCGGCAGCGTTATCTACCCATCATGGATGAAGACAAGCGGCAAGCTTTGCTGGCTGGCTGGGACCGGGCCATAGCCCGGGTATTGACGCAGCCATAGCAACTCTGTAATCCAGATACCGTTGAAGCATTCTGCACACGGGCAGCAAAAATTACCGGGCGCGATCTTTGCTCAGCTTGCCAGAGATCATAGGCAATTCTGCTTAAGTCCCTGGGAGGCTATCCGAGAATAGAAAATCTACTGCGGAAAAGCCCTTTTGGCCCATTTTCCCACTCATTTTTGTTAAATATGAGCGACTATTCGCCTCAAATGATTGAAAAACTGGTCTCAAAATGGCTTGCCCTCGTTACGATTCCTATTCTCGGACAGCCTCCTGGGTAGAGTGCGCTGAATCGTTACTTTATTTTTAGACCTGGAACCACATATACATCGCTGCTACTCCACCGTCACCGACTTTGCCAGGTTGCGGGGTTTGTCGACATCGGTGCCCTTGATTAAGGCTACGTGATAGGCCAGCAACTGCAGCGGAATAGCATAAACGATTGGCGATAAAAGATCATCCACCGGCGCCAACGGGACTACCGTAACATCGTCATCCTGCTGTATTCCGGCCGCCTGGTCGGCAAACACCAGCATGCGCCCGCCACGTGCACGCACTTCCTGAATATTGGATTTGAGCTTTTCGAGCAAGGGGTTATTGGGTGCCACCGCAATCACCGGCATTCTCTCATCAACCAGTGCCAACGGGCCGTGTTTGAGTTCTCCTGCCGGGTAGGCCTCGGCATGGATATAGGAGATTTCCTTAAGCTTGAGCGCCCCTTCCAGCGCAATGGGGTAATGGCTACCTCGGCCCAGGAACAGGGCATGCTCTTTGGAAACAAAACCTTCTGCAATGGCCTTGATTTGTGGTTCCAAGCCGAGTGCCCGCTCGATCAGCGCTGGCAGACCGGCCAGGCCCTGTAGTGCGTGGCGTACACGCTCTTGGTTGCTACTTCTGGCGACTGCCAGGCTCATCGTCAACAGGTATAAGCCGACCAACTGGGTGGTGAAGGCCTTGGTTGAAGCCACACCAATTTCGGGCCCGGCTCGGGTTAAAAGTACCAGTTCTGCTTCCCGTAGTAACGCGCTTTCTGCCACATTACAGATCGCCAGCAGGGGACCAAAACCACGTTCTTTAGCAGCCTTGACTGCCGCAAGAATATCTACGGTTTCGCCTGACTGCGAAATGGCCACCAATAGATTGTTTTGAGGAACAACCGGCTGACGATAACGAAATTCACTGGCAATTTCAACATCACAGGCAATGCCAAAGCCTTCCATCCAGTGTTTGGCCACTAAGCCGGCATGGTAGCTGGTTCCACAGGCTATAATCTTGACGTTATCCACCTCAGAAAATAGTGCTTCAGCCGCCGGACCAAATACCGCAGCAGGCACTTGTCCGTTTATAATTCGCCCCTCCAGGGTATCCAGTGCGGCGCGCGGTTGTTCATAGATCTCTTTGAGCATGTAGTGACGGTACCCGTTCAAACCGATGCTCTCCGGGCTCATATTAGTCTCTATAACGGACCGCTGTTGACGCTCACCATGGGCATTCTCGACCTCGATACGGTCACGGTACAAAATGACAAAATCTCCTTCCTCGAGTACCAGGAAACGTCGGGTATAGTGCAATAAGGCCGTCATATCCGAGGCCAGAAACTGACTGTCTTCACCCAAACCTGCTACCAGCGGGCTGCCGCGCCGGGCAGCGACGATCAAATCCGGCTCCACTTGACTCAAAATGGCCAAGGCGTAGGAACCTTCCAACATAGTGATGCTGCGCCGACAGGCCTCGACAAAGTCACGGCCAAGTCGTTGCTGTGAAACCACCAGATGACAGATCACTTCCGTGTCGGTATCTGAAGTAAAGGTAAAACCCTGTTCCTGCAGTGACCTGCGCAGGGCTTCATGGTTTTCAATAATACCATTGCAAACCACAGCCACACCTTCATCACTGAGTAATGGGTGGGCATTACGTTCACTGGGTACCCCGTGGGTTGCCCAGCGAGTGTGGGCAATACCCACCTGGCCCAAAGCCGTGTGTTCGGCAAGGGCCTGTTCCAAATCACGCACCCGGCCTGCACTACGCACTCGGAATAATTGACCCTGTTGTTCTGTGCCTTCCTCGATCAATGCCACACCAGCTGAATCATATCCGCGGTATTCCAGGCTACGCAAACCGGCCATCAATACCGGCAGCACGGGGCGGGGTGCTAGGGCCGCAACGATTCCACACATGACTTATTTCTCCGCTTTCGGTTTGCGTCCTGCCGGGCGCAACCAGTCTTTGATGGTCT
>DRJH01000209.1 GCA_011052285.1 Gammaproteobacteria bacterium | reverse complement strand
GAGCTGATTTATCTTGGAGATCATATCAGGACCCGTGCCTGTGTCTGTGGAAACAATGAGTTCGTGGTCAAAATCGCCAATTCCTCTTCCCACGCATCCCTGAAGACCGGGGCCCAAATTCGTGTCGGTTGGGGTGTTGAAGATTGTCGCGCCCTGGACGCAACGGACTAGACGCAACAGGCGCCTAGGCCAAAGTTGGCATGCCGTTCATAACGAACGTCTATTGTAATGAGAGTAGTACCACACTTAACTGAGAGGAGATGCAACTATGAATAAACCGTTACAACAAACACTGCTGGCCACCCTGGTCGCCGCGGGCTTGGCAACATCCGGCGTGGCATCGGCAGCAAAGACCGACCTGGTGGTCGTTTCCTGGGGTGGTGCCTATACGGCCAGCCAGCAGAAGGCCTACAGTAACCCCTTCATGAAAGCAAATCCGGATATCAATATTGTCAATGATGATTCTTCGGCCCAGGGTCTGGCCAAATTACGCGCCCAGTCAGAAGCCGGCAATGTGACCTGGGATGTGGTCGATCTGATTGCCTCAGATACGATAACCCTTTGCGATGAGGGTTTACTGGAAGAAATTAATTTTGACAAGGATATCGCGCCAGCACCGGATGGTACGCCAGCCACCAAAGACTTCGGCAGTATGATTGTTTCACCCTGCTTCGTGCCGCTGATCGTTTATTCAACCACCTTTGGTTATCGTACCGATCTGCTGAAAAAAGCACCGACCAGTATCAAAGATGTATTTGATCTGAAAAATTTCCCTGGTAAACGGGCCTTGCAGAAGGTACCCACCTACAATCTGGAGTGGGCACTAATTGCAGATGGCGTCGATCCGGCCAAGGTCTATGATGTTCTCGATACTCCGGAAGGTGTGGATCGGGCTTTCAAAAAACTTGATACTATCAAAGACCAGACTGTGTGGTGGACCCAGGGCGCACAACCACCGCAGCTGCTGGCCGATGGTGAAGTGGTCATGGCCTCTGCCTTCAATGGCCGTTTGTTCAATGCCATTGCCAAGGAAAAACAACCCATCGCGATGATGTGGGACTGGGAAGCACTTGATCTCGACGGTTTCGTCCTGCCCAAGGGCGCTCCCCATCGTGCCGCTGCATTGAAATATATCCGCTTCGCCAGTGATACCCAGCGGCTTGCAGACCAGGCGAAATACATCTCATACGGTCCGGCCCGTGCTTCCTCGGCACCGCTGGTTGGCAAGCATGCCGAACTGGGAATCGACATGAAGCCACATATGCCGACCAACCCGATCAATGCCAAGCATTCATTCATCACCAATTATTCCTGGTGGGCCGATCACAAAGACGAGCTGTCCGCCCGCTTTGAAGCCTGGCTGGCAAAATAAGGTTATAGCTTCCAAAGGTTCAGTACCGGGGCAGGTGGCCCCGGTACTGAATGTATTTCTTAGCCACTTCAAAACATATCATTGCCTGACCCGCAGTTACAAAATCGCTTTCTGACCAGTTTTATTGTTGAGTTGGCCGCTAGCTAGATAACCACACGGAGCCATCCATGACCCAGGTTTTGACCACCGCTGACGGTGTGCCACTGAAAACCAGCCTGCATCGTACGTTGCGGCGGCGCAAGATCACTGCGCTGCTGTTGGTGGCGCCGTTGTTTGTTTTCATCTTGATCACTTTTCTGTTCCCCATAGCGGATATGCTGGTCCGCAGTTTTGACAACAGCCTGGTACCCAATGTACTACACCGCACGGTACCGCTTCTGGCAAAGTGGGATGAGAAATCGGGCCAGTTGCCAGGAGAAAAAGTTTTTGCCGCCCTGGCACAGGATTTCAAGGAAGGACAGAAAAATTTCACCATAAATCGTCTTGGTAAGCGCTTAAATTATGAAAAATCAGGTATGTCCAGCCTTTTTCGCAAGACGGCTCGTAAAGTAAAACGGCTTAAAGAGGTCCCTTCGTATAAACAAGCCCTGCTCAAGATCGACAAAAAATGGGGCCGACATGATGTCTGGTTTTTACTGAAATTACAAAGTGGCAGTGTGACCCCAACGTATTTTTATGCCGCGGTAGACGCGCATATCGATGACACCGGGAAATTGACAATGAAGCCGGAGAAACAGCAGATTTATCTCAATCTGTTCGTCCGGACTTTGATGCTAAGCCTGTTAATCACCGTCATAACGATTATTTTGGGTTATCCGGTCGCCTACTTATTGGCCACATTACCCACGAAAAAAAGTAATTTGCTGATCATCCTGGTACTGCTGCCGTTCTGGACATCGCTGCTGGTGCGCACCAGTGCCTGGATTGCCCTGCTGCAACGTGAGGGGGTCATCAATGATTTGCTGGTCTGGATGAATATTATCAGTACAGATAATCGTTTGCAGATGATTCACAACCAAATTGGCACGGTGGTCGCCATGAGCCATGTGCTGCTGCCTTTCATGGTGCTACCCTTGTTTAGTGTCATGAAAACCATACCGCCGAGTTATATGCGTGCAGCCCAATCCATGGGTGCTACCCCGTATCTGGCTTTTGCCAGAATTTATTTCCCAAACACGATTCCCGGCATTGGTGCGGGGAGCATTCTGGTGTTTATTCTGGCAATCGGTTACTACATTACGCCGGCTTTGGTCGGTGGCACACAAGGCACTTTTATCAGCAACTTCATTGCCTATCACATTTCCAATTCGCTGAACTGGGGACTTGGCGCCGCACTGGGCGCAATATTGCTGGCCATTGTCCTGGTATTGTATGTGATCTATGACAAGATGGTCGGTATTAACAATATGAAACTGGGCTAGAACATGGCTGCGCTTCCTCCTTATGCATCACCGCTGGATAAAATCTGGCACTACACGTTCCTGCTGATTTGTGGGCTGGTTTTTTTCTTTCTGATTTTTCCTATTATTGTCATTATTCCGCTGTCTTTTAATGCCTCTCCTTATTTCAATTTTACTGCCAAGATGCTGGCGCTGGATCCTGACGGCTATTCGCTACGTTGGTACCAGGATTTTTTTACCAACAGTAACTGGCATTCAGCTGTCCGCAACAGTTTCGTAATTGCCTTCTTCTCGACCCTGATTTCAACCTTTTTGGGTACTCTGGCCGCCCTGGGTTTGAGCCGGGAGGAATTTCCGTTTCGGACGACTATTACCGGTATTTTGATTTCACCGATGATCGTGCCGCTGATCATCTCCGCGGCCGGTATGTTTTTCTTTTATTCCAGAATCGGATTGCAGGGGACCTTCCCGGGCGTTATTCTCGCCCATGCCGCCCTCGCCACACCATTTGTAGTTATTACCGTTACCGCCACTCTTGTGGGCTTTGATAATAGTCTGCTGCGTGCCGCAGCCAGTTTGGGAGCTAGCCCCACCCGCAGTTTTTTCCAGATTACCGTGCCAATTATCACCCCCGGAGTCATCTCAGGCGCCCTGTTTGCATTTATCACTTCCTATGATGAAGTCGTTGTCATTATGTTTGTCGGTAGCGTTGAACAACGCACTATCCCCTGGCAGATGTTTTCTGGCATCCGTGAGCAAATCAGCCCAACAATTCTGGCGGTTGCTACCATGTTGATCATTTTCTCGATCATGTTACTGAGTCTGATTGAGCTGTTACGGCGGCGTAACGAGAGGTTGCGTGGTATTACACCTAGCTGATCCAGCGCTGATAATACCGCTGAATTCAGGTTTTTGAACGGAGCAATATGCCGGAACGGGTAGATAGAAAGATTCAGTTACGCGCGAAGTCCTGTACTCCGACTGTGGCCACGATGAGCGTTGATATCTTCTCTCAAAAAGAACAAAAAATACGCGCAGTCAAGGCATTACTACTCTTATGGCTGATTGCCCTGGTCAGTGCTCTGATCCCTATGGCGCACTTCATCCTGGTGCCGGGTTTCTTTATAGCCGGAGTGGTTATCGCTTCCAGGAGATGGCGTACCGCCGAGGAAGGCCTTGAAGCAACCGGCGTCTGCCCATCGTGTGACCATCAGATTGTGCTAGATCTGGAGAAGAATAGCGATTTGCCCCAATGGTCACATTGCCCGGACTGTACTATCGGCTTGGAGCTAGGCGTAGCTTCTTGATGGCTTTGCCTGAAGCAGGCCATTCCTGGCTTATTCAGTATCGTGAAGCTGTGTGCTGCATGCGTACCATCACACAGCTCAATACCATCTCAAGAAATCTACCGGGTTTGTGGCTCAACGGCAGTATCGATGGCCTTTTTTACTTCATCCTCTTCTTGCCAATACAGGCCATCCTTTTTCATACGGTGGTTCCAAAGTACACAGCCGATGAGAAAGATACCAAGGGTGATCCCCGTGTCGACCCATGAGTAGAGTAGAGGGGTGTGGTCAATATCGTCTGCTCGTGGACTGATGATCC
The DNA here is from genome assembly GCA_011052285.1 of Gammaproteobacteria bacterium. Taxonomy (GTDB): domain Bacteria; phylum Pseudomonadota; class Gammaproteobacteria; order Arenicellales; family DRJH01; genus DRJH01. The sequence continues at coordinate 5,833 of DRJH01000209.1, read as the reverse complement.
ACATATAGTGCTCGATGAATGTCCCCACCAGAATGCTAATCGAGGGAAATAACATCAGGGCCGGAGACTCGCGGGTAGCTGCAAAGATCAGCATAAAAAATGGAATGAAGGAGTTGAGCAAAAAGAATGCCCAAAACAAAAACCAGTTGGGTCCATTCATCATTTTGTCAAAACGACCGATTTCTTCCGGTAGGTCACCATACCACATGACCAGGTACTGCATAAAGAAGATGTATGTCCAGATGATGGTTAGCGCCAACAGTATCTTGGCACAGTAATTAAAGACATAGTCATGAGTGGGTTTTTTAAGGATATCACGCAGGCGCAGAAAATATAGAGCAACAATGAAAAATGCCAGGTACATGCGCATCATGCCGGTAAAGTGGTAAGGACCGTAGATCGGACTCCACCAACGCGGCCATTGTGTCATCTCAAAATCCCAGGCCACAATGGTGCCATAGATAACGTAGACGAACGGGGCCAACAGGGCAATGTTACGAAAACGTCTACGGTCAATTTCCGGGGCAGTGGGATAATCTTTTTTCTGCAACTTGACAAAATAAGCACAAAAGCTCCAGACCAGCAGATAAAGGATGACTTGCCGCAGGTTAAAAAACAACACATTATGCCAACCATTCAACGGCTCACCCATGGTTTCACCACCCATCCAGGGAAAGCTTCTGGCTCCACTGGCCAAAATAATGATCAATAACACCAGCCCCAAAGGAAAAAGTGCAGTCGCGGAAGTCATTAGAAAACGGATTTCATAACGCCATTTTCCGTTCGTCAGGTGCAGCACACTAGCCCAAAAAACTCCTGCCAGAGCGATATACAGGGCAAACAGGAAATTATCCATCAATACCGCCCAATTTGCATAGGACATGGTCATGGCTTACTCCTTCCCCTTGTTCACAACGCCCCGCATAATCTGGGTGGCACGTTGTTCCCTGGTTTTTACGGTCATACGCCGACCCAGTATTTTTCGAACATAGTTCACAACATCCCAGCGCTCTTGCGGTGACAAATCGTAACTGTAGCGCGGCATAATGTAACTACCGAACGTTATTGTGCCCCAGATCCAGCCGTCTGTAATATCGTTCTTGACATAATCGGATGTCAGATCAGCCGGTTGGGTTTCAAAAACCTTGCCAACCAGACCGTCTCCTTTACCATTCTCTCCATGGCAAGGCAGACAATAGGTTATGTACAGTGCCTTGCCGGTAGCAAGTGATTGCGGTGAGATGGGCACTGGATTTTTGATTTCCTCAGTGGCATCCCGGTCCTCCACGCGGGTCCAGGGGCCACCAACGGGTACCGAACCCGTTGGAAAACTACCAACAGGGGCTTCCTGTGGTTTTATCGATGGTTGGTTCATTAAATCGCGAGACCAGGGCCAGGCTAAAACGACTGCAGGAATAACCAGCATGCAGCACAATAATGCTACTTTTTTCATTGCACAACTTCCCTGATTTCCGTCGCCTGATGACTATCGAAAACAGCACGTACCAAGTGCATGTTTTCCGGCAACACCTGCACCTCGATACCAATCTGGTCGATACTGACCTTGTTATCGTAATGTTTGTGGAGGCGCCTGGGCAGGCCGGCATAGATGAAAAAAGCGGCTATCGTTGCCAACACACCGATCAAAATTGCCCCTTCATAGGCAATCACGATGTTGGGAGGTAGTGGAATCACTGGTTTTCCTCCCTGTGGCTGTACGGTAAACATCGCCTGGGCAGCGGCCGCCGCCAGCAGGAAGGCGCCGATTGCACCGGACAGCGCCCCGAATAACGTGAAGCGTTGTATCGGCTGATGAAAATCCCCCAGGATCTCTTCCACCTCAGGGTGCTCAATCGGCGAGTAGAGCTCGATGTTATCGACCACCATCTCCTTCAAATCAAGCACCTTCAAGCTGGAAACAACATCACGTGCGCTATCGAAATCCTCGAAAATCCCGAACAACAAGTGTTTTTTGCGCCTTCTCATTGCAGTCCCTCCTCGGCCCGGGCAACCTCTTCCTTGATGGCTGATAGATCTTCCAGGCGAGCCCGCGAACTGGCCTTGCGCCGGTGAAAAACCATTTCCTTGACTTCATACATGGAAACGCTTGGAAAAATCTTGCAAAATATCAGAAATAGCATGGTGAACCAGCCAAAGCTGGCAAGGGTTATGATCAACTGTACGGCACCGGGCCAGACCACAGCCCAGGTCCAGGGCTCGTGGTTACTGGCCAGAGGCGGGCTTACGATCTGGAAGCGTTCCAACCACATACCCAGTTGCAGTACCAGTGACAGAATGAACATGCTCCACATGCTATGCCGTACTTTTTTGAACACCATGGCAAACGGCGCAACCGTGGCACAGAGCAGCATAGTCCAGACGATCACTGCATAGGGACCGAAAAATTTTGCCAGTAACACCTCTTTCTCGTACATATCGTTGGAGTACCAGATCGAGGCGTACTCACTCAGGTTCAGGTAATTCCAGGCCATAGCAATAGCAAAGGTCAATTTTGCCGTCTTGTCGAGGATTTCGGTCGTCATGTAGGCTTCAAACTTGAAGATATGGCGCAACATAACAAACAGGGTGATGATTGCGGCACAGCCGGAGTACAGGGCGCCGGCCACAAAGTAGAGAGGGAAGGAGGTAATGTGCCAGTCCGGCATAATGGACATCGCGAAGTCAGAGGCGACAATGGAGTGCACAGATACCGCCAGGGGCACCAGAAAGCAAGCCATCAGGATATAGGTCTTACGGAAAGCCATCCATTCGCGGGCCCGCCCCATCCAGCCCATGGATAACGCGGTGTATAGCTTCTTGCGCCAGCCTTTGGCATTGTCACGACAGATCGCCAGATCCGGAATCATACCGATATACAAAAATAACGCAGAGCTGGTGGCATAAGCAGTAATTGCCGCCGCATCCCAGAGTAGCGGAGAACGAAAATTTGGCCAAATGGTACGTGCATCGGGGTAAGGCAGAATCCAGTACAGATTCCAGACCCGCCCCAAATGAATAATCGGGTAAATCGCCGCAGTGAGGATGGAAAACAGGGTCATGGCTTCAGCAAAACGGTAGATGGGTTTGCGCCAGTCGGCCTTGGTGAGCAGTAAAATAGCTGAAAGTAACGTGCCGGAGTGGCTCATGCCAATCCAGAATACGAAGTTGGAAATATACAGCTGCCAATAGTGAGGCCGGTTCATCAGCGCCACGCCCATGCCTTCCCGGTACTGATAAATTTCAGCGACAACGCCGCTCAGCACCAGCAGCGCACAAACCGCAAGCACAATCCAGAATATACGGCGCGGTTTCTCCAGGCTGCGCAGCACATCAGCATTAATCTTGGCCCATGCAACATCCTTCATGGTGTCCTGGTGTTCCATTCAGACCTCCACATCACGTACCCGATCGAGGTACATCACACAGGGCTCTACATTCAATTCCTCCAGAACCCGGTAGCCACGGATATCATCTGATTTATCCTGCTCGTGACGGTTCAGAACGACGTGGTGCTGCTCCCACAGCCTGGACACCTGGCTTTTTGGGTCGCGCAGATTGCCGAAGACGATGGCATCCGTTGGACAGCTTTGCTGACAGGCTGTCTGCATACTGCCATCCTCAACATGTTCGGGATGACCTTCATCATTGGCCTGATCCTTGGCATCCCGGATGCGTTGCACACAAAAGGTGCATTTTTCCATAATACCTTTGTCACGAACGGTCAGGTCGGGATTGAGTTGCATCTCCAGCGGGTGCGGCAAATCCTTCCAGAAATTGAAAAAATTAAAATATCGCACTTTGTAGGGGCAGTTGTTACCACAGTAGCGCGAGCCTATACAGCGGTTATAGACCTGGGTGTTGAGGCCGTCCGGAGAATGATAGGTTGCCGCCACGGGACAAACCGGTTCACAGGGTGCGTGATTGCATTGCTGGCACATCATGGGAATGTAATGGGCGCCCCGCTCAGGATAATCACTGGCATCCTGCTGATCAATGTCCGCTTTGCCATCAGGTTCATCCCAGTACCGCTCGATCCGCATCCAGTGCATGGAATGACCACGGCCACAGTGCTCTTTGCCAACCACGGGCACATTATTTTCGGCGTAGCAGGCGGCAACACAGGCACCGCAGCCGATACATTTGTTGAGATCGATGGTCAAACCCCATAGATAGGGAGCGTCCTTATAATAATCGCGTTGGCGCAGCCGCGACCAGTTTTCCAGCATGCGTTTCAGAGCCATGGCTCAAGTCTCCTCTTCATTACGATTGAACTGTCGTGCGGTAACGGTTTTTACGAGTTTTCTTCCCGCCTGAGTGCTGGTGTTGCTTTCGAGAACCAGGTCCCCATGTGCCAAGGTAACGATCGGTCCCCTGTCAGTAACTTTGGCAACACTAACCCGTGTAGCAAATAGTGCCAGTTCGCCGGTTTTACGATCGAATCTGGGTTCGAGGATTCTCAACGGGTTGACACCGCGGCCTTTGGCATAGCGACCATATTGGGTATGGCCTTGCCCCAGGGGAATGGCGACTGCCTCGGGGTGAATGCCGGGGAATACCACAACCTTGACCTCCAGGGAGCCTTGCGTACTGCTAACCTTGGCCATATCACCGGTTTTGAGCTGTAATTTTTCTGCCGTTTTCGGGTGAATTTCCAACCAGGAGTCCCACACGACCTCGGTCAACTGGTCGGGCAGCTCCTGTAGCCAGGGTAGGTTAGCATGACGCCCGTCCAACAGCCCCAGTCGCGCAGTGGGCAATAATTGATATGGATATTTAGGGTCTTGCGGAGGAGTAGCGGGTACAGTCATGGTATTCGGTACGTTAACCGTAATGGCAGCAGCAGGTGCCATGTTTAGCCGAATCAAACCACGCGACAACACACCCTGGTTATACACTTCCTGTTCGGTCTGGCCTGCATTGTGTGGCTTTGGTGGATTAACCACCCTGCTGCGAAGATTCCAGATCGCCTCGCGGATATATTCACCATAGTCATTCCAGCGTTTGAAATTCTCATCCTGACGCTGGATTAGTGCCAGCAGGATATTGCCTAAAGACTGGCTGCCTTTGTCACCAAATACCGGGGACATCACTGCCTGTTGCAGATTCAGCTGGTCATCGACAGGCGTATAAGCCGGTATACTGGTATTCCAGTCTTCAAGGTAGGAATGTACCGGAATCACCACATCGGCACGCATCGCGGTTTCGTCAGGAAACTGGGCGAAGGCGAGGTGGAAGGTGTTTTGCAGCGTTTCTTCCATTTTCATGAATTGTGGGGCCTGATAGACCGGATTGGTATCGTAGGTCACAACGGTATCAAACCGTTTTGAGGTGATGCCATCCCTGAACTCAGCCAACTCTTTCCAACTGCCCACGCGCGGGGCTAATTGGGGAAAGGTCCCGACAGCCCGTGGCCGGATTGTTTTCCCCACATTACCCAGAATATGATTGAGAAGATTGACTGCAAGTGCAGTCTCATAGCCATTTTCACCCCCCTCAGCGCTAGCACCGGAAAGCACCAGGCTGGGGCTCTTGCTCAAAAGCAACTGTGCCAATTTATGAATCTTCCGCGAATCAACACCAGTATCCCGGGTTGCCTGGACGAGATCGATATCGGCCAATGTTTGCATCAGTGGATTCGACAGATCAGGCAAGGTATCAAGTTCGTTGACGATGATACTGACCAGGGCCATGGCCAACATCGCTTCACTGCCGGGACGGACAGCCAGCCAACGATCGGCATTGGCGCCGGTCAGGGTCATCTTGGGCTCAACCTGTACCAATGTACCGCGCGGTGCGTTGCGAAATAGCGCATAGGCTCTGGCAAAATGTACCG
>DRJH01000208.1 GCA_011052285.1 Gammaproteobacteria bacterium | reverse complement strand
GACCCGGTACACGCCGGTGATGGAGAACTACAATTTCGTGGCAATCTCGAAACCGGGCTGCGACTTTTCAATCAAACGGCATTATCGGCAGAACAAGCCAACAGCGACCTTTCTGTGGCGGCCACGCCCGAGTTCTTCTACAGCTGGAACACCAGTAAAGACAGTATTGAACTGGTGCCTTTTGCCCGCATCGATCAACGGGACAAGCAACGAACACACACTGACATCCGTGAATTCAGCTGGGTCCACATCGCAGATAACTGGGAATCAAGAATTGGTATCCGCAGAGTCTTCTGGGGTGTCACCGAATTTCAACACCTGGTCGACATCATCAACCAAACGGATGCGGTGGAAGATATCGATAATGAAGACAAGCTCGGTCAGCCGATGCTTAATCTTTCCCTGGTCAGGGATTTGGGAATCCTGGATTTTTATGTATTACCCGGCTTCAGAGAACGTAGTTTCGCCGGCAACAAGGGCCGCCCACGTCTTGCCGTCATCAACCAGGACCGACCGCTTTATGAAAGTCCTGCCGGTCGAGATCACCTGGACTACGCGCTACGCTGGAGCCGAAGTATCGGTGACGTTGATCTGGGATTGTCCGGGTTCCGGGGTACCAGCCGTGAACCTTCCATCATCCCTTCCCCCGATCCGGCTTTTGCGACTGAATTGGTTCCTTTTTATCCGCAAATTACGCAATTAGGCCTTGATTTACAGGTCACCACCGACACGGTATTATGGAAGCTCGAAGCCATTCGCAATTACAATAAACAGACAAACTTTAGCGCCCTGCAAGCTGGCCTTGAATACACCCAATATGGTGTTTTTGATAGTGGTGCTGACCTCGGTTGGTTACTTGAATACGGCTGGGACAGCCGTGGTAAAAGCGGCGGTAGTTTCAATCAAAATGACCTGTATCTGGGCACCCGACTGACCTTGAACGATGCTGACTCCAGTGAACTGCTGGTTGGTTTGCGTTTGGACCGTGACTTTAAATCCTCCAGCCTGTTGGCTGAAGCCAGCAAACGATTCGGGGACAGCATCAAGATCTCTGTTGACCTGCGGGCATTTTCCTTCAGGAATGCATCCGACCCATTATACTCGCTGCGCCGGGACAACCACTTGCAGGTAACCACGCAGTGGTTTTACTAGAAATGATCGTAACTGTTCAGTGCATTCATCATTTTGTCCCATTACGGCGTTATTTTCGTGCTCGAATGATCAATGATTGACCTGTATTTTTGGACCACCCCCAATGGCTATAAACCGCTCATTCTACTGGAAGAGCTTGCCCTGCCTTATCATATCGTTCCGGTTAATATTGGTGTCGGCGAACAATTTACCCCCAACTTTTTGGCGATTGCCCCCAATAATCGTATCCCGGCTATCGTCGATCATGACCCCCCTGATCAGAAAGGGCCACTGAGCCTCTTTGAGTCTGGAGCTATTCTGGAATATCTGGCTACAAAAAATAACCATTTTCTGCCGTCTTCACTCCGGCCACGATATAAAGCCCTGCAGTGGTTACACTGGCAAATGGGTGGACTCGGCCCCATGGCCGGGCAAAACCATCATTTCGGCCACTACGCCCCACAGAAAATCACGTACGCAATTGACCGCTATGTCAAGGAAACAGCACGCCTATATGCGGTGATGAACAAACAATTGGCTGACAGCGAGTTCCTGGCCGGTGATTACTCCATCGCCGATATGGCCTGTTATCCCTGGGTTGTGCCACATCAGCGACAACAACAAAACCTTGACGACTTTCCCCATCTTAAACGCTGGTTTGAGGCCATTGGAAATCGATCGGCCGTACTGGCAGCTTATGCATGCGGCAAGACCATCAATACCAAACAGACGGTAACCGATGCGAGCAAAGCGATACTGTTTGGTCAGGATGCGAGCACAATCAAGGGCTGATCGGGTACAATCCGGCGCTGAACACTTCTGAAACCCCTCACACACAGATTCCGCCAATGAACCGCCCCCGACGTATTCTGGTCACCAGTGCCTTGCCCTATGCCAATGGTCCCATCCATATCGGCCATCTGGTGGAGTACATTCAGACCGATATCTGGACCCGCTTTCAGCGTCAACGCGGGCATGAATGCTATTACGTTTGTGCTGATGATGCCCACGGCACGGCCATCATGCTGCGGGCGAAAAATGAGGGGATCAGCTCGGAGCAATTGATCGAACGGGTAATGAACGAGCATCAAGAGGATTTTGCCACCTTTGGTATCCATTTCGACCACTACTACAGCACCCACAGCCCGGAAAACCGGAAGTTTTCCGAAGGTATCTACCTGGCACTCAAAGACCGTGGCCATATCGGCAAACGTCGTATCGAGCAAGCCTATGATGCAAAGGAAGAAATGTTCCTGCCCGATCGCTTTATCAAAGGCGAATGCCCAAAATGCGGTACTGTAGATCAATATGGTGACAACTGTGAGGCTTGTGGTGCCACTTACAGCCCTACCGACCTGAAAAATCCGGTCTCGACCATCTCCGGCACCACACCGATAACGCGTAGTACTACCCAAATCTATTTCAAGGTTATTGATTTTGAGCAACCGTTGCGCGACTGGATGGCAACTGCCGGCTTACAACCCCAGGCCCGCAACAAGCTGAGCGAATGGCTCGATGGAGGGCTTAGGGACTGGGATATCTCCCGTGATGCACCCTATTTCGGCTTTGCCATCCCCGGTGAAGAAGACAAGTTTTTCTACGTCTGGCTGGATGCACCGATTGGCTATATGGCCAGCTTTGATCACTATTGTCAAAGCAAAGACCTGCACTTTGATGACTTCTGGAGCCCTGACACCACAACCGAGCTCTACCATTTCATCGGCAAGGACATCCTGAACTTCCACGGGTTATTCTGGCCGGCTATGCTGCATGGGGCAGGATACCGGATGCCTACCAGCCTGTGTGTGCATGGCTTTTTGACGGTCAACGGCCAGAAGATGTCCAAATCCCGTGGCACCTTCATTATGGCTAATACCTTCAGCAAACATCTGTCACCGCAATATCTGCGTTATTATTTTGCTGCCAAGCTAAATCATCATATTGAAGATCTGGATCTGAATTTTGCCGATTTTAAACAGCGTGTGAATTCAGATTTGGTGGGCAAGGTGGTCAATATTGCCAGCCGCTGTGCTGGCTTTATCAACAAACGTTTTGATGGCAGACTAGCAACACAACTGCAGGAGCCACAGCGTTACCAGAGCTTTGTTGCCACGGCAGACGAGATCGCCGCTTGCTATGAAAAGCGCGATTTCAATCGGGCGATGCGAAAAATCATGGCACTGGCCGACCAGGCTAATCAATATGTTGACGCCAGAAAACCCTGGGAAGCAGCCAAACTTCCTGACCACGATGCCGATTTACACGAGACCTGCACCATGGGACTCAATTTCTTCCTCGCCCTGATGACCTGGCTGACACCGGTTGTCCCTGAGCTTTCCGAAAAAACCACCAAGCTGTTCAACATTGATTCACTCACCACGACACCCAGCTGGGATCGCTGCCAATACCCCTTGCTAGGACAACAGATCAAGCCATTCAAACACTTTATCAAGCGTATCGAGACCCACCAAATCGATGCCATTATCGAAGACAGCACCCAGAGCCTGAATAAAAACACGATGAGCCCATCACAAACCAGCACAACAATTAGGACAAGCCCGGCCCCCGCTACAGACCGGGAATACATCGGTATTGACGATTTCTCCAAGGTGGATCTTCGGGTTGCGAAAATCGTCAATGCCTGTACGGTCGAAGGTGCCGATAAATTGCTACAACTGACCCTGGATATCGGTACCGAAACCCGCCAGGTATTCGCCGGCATCAAATCTGCTTACGAGGTGGAGTCACTGGTCGGTCGAATGACCGTGATGGTCGCCAACTTGGCACCGCGTACGATGCGTTTCGGGGTCTCTGAAGGTATGCTATTGGCAGCTGGGCCAGGCGGCTCTGAGATTTTCCTGCTCAGCCCGGATGACGGCGCTAAACCCGGTATGCGGGTGAAGTGAGCTCTACCCCTCCGATGCCTGAACTGGCAGCACTGGATGCCTGCCTGCCACAAACCCAGTGCCAACGCTGCGGTTACCTCGATTGTGAACAGTATGCCCGGGCACTACTTGACAACAAGGTAGCGTTGAACCGCTGCCCACCTGGTGGTGAAGCGAGCATTCGCATGCTCGCAGAACAACTCAACCGGCCACTTTTGCCGTTAGCTCCGGAACTGATGGCCTTGCCACCACAGCAACCGGTTACCATCATCGAAGCCGAATGCATTGGCTGTACCCTCTGCCTCCAGGTTTGCCCGGTTGATGCCATAATCGGGGCTCCGAAGAAAATGCACAGCGTACTCCGGAACTGGTGTACCGGTTGTGCGCTGTGTTTACCGGCCTGCCCGGTCGATTGCATACACGGTCGAGCACAGACATTGCAAACGGGGACAAACCGTCGTTGGCCAGAATTCAGTGAACATCAGGTCGCTCGATCACGGCAACGTTACCGGGCTCGAAGTAAGCGATTACGGCAACATCTGCTACAACGCCGTCAGCAACACCAACCCATCAACACCAGACAATTACGCAACAACATCCAGGCTGCCGTGGCACGTGTCAAAGCCCGCAGATCTGCACAATCAGTGGAGCAACTGCGGTGAACCTGCAGCAACGTGAGCTATTTTTCAAACGGCTACAGCAACAAAATCCACTGCCTGCCACCGAGCTTATTTATCACAGTCATTTTGAATTATTAATCGCAGTCCTACTCTCTGCACAATCGACCGATATTGCGGTCAACAAGGCGACCAACAAACTGTTTACCATAGCCAATACCCCTCAAGACATACTGGTGCTGGGTGAGGCAGAACTGAAATCATATATCCGCACCATTGGCCTCTACAACAGCAAGGCCCGCCATATAATGAAGACTTGCCAGCGCTTGATCGATGATTTTTCCGGTCAGGTCCCTGATGACCGAAAAGCACTGGAATCATTGCCGGGAGTGGGCCGTAAAACGGCCAATGTCATCCTCAACTGTGCCTTTGGTCACCCCACTATCGCCGTGGACACCCATATCTTTCGTCTCGGCAACCGCACCGGTTTGGCCCCCGGAAAAACTGTACGTGAAGTCGAAGAGGCGCTGATGAAAAATGTCCCCGAAGCATTTCAGTTGCACGCCCACCACTGGCTGATCCTGCATGGTCGCTACACCTGTACAGCCCGCAAGCCCCTTTGCCAGGAATGTGTCGTAGCCAACCTGTGCCGGTACCGAACAAAGAACCGGCAAACCTACTGATGCCCTCTCCTTCTGTAAAACAACGTCAAGCAATTCGCCGAATCTTTTTTCAAAGCTGGAAGAAACAGTGCCAGGGGGAACCGCTCGAAGGTATTGAGCATGTGGTTGTAGAGGTCATCCTGCTGCATCCTGAGTATCAATCACTGCTTGAACAGGATGAATCAGCCCTGGATATTGAATCACAACCTCCGGGGGACTCACAACATCCGGGGCAGGCAAATCCATTCCTACATATGGGTATGCATATCACCTTGCTGGAACAGCTACAGATCGACCGCCCGCCAGGTGTGCGGGCTATTTACCAAAAGCTCAGCTCCACCAATACCAATGACCACCAAACCCAGCACCGGATGCTGGAGTGTCTCGGCCAATGGCTGTATAGCGCCCAGGCTGGCAAAACGCCACTATCACCGGATATCTATCTGCAATGTCTGCGAAAACTGCTCTGAATATCAGAAAAATTTGACCAACCAGCGGTAATCCCTCCCACCATGATGCCGTCCGGGAATCGAAAGCCTCCTAGGCATCCAGCGCACCACCACAACTGCTGCCAGCTCCAGCAGTACAGCCGTAACAATGATCGGCAATTGCTATAGGAGCACTCACGAACTCCTCTGACTTAATCTGCCACAAGGGTCTGCTGGCAGCGAATCCCGCCTTGATATCCAGCATTTGATTGAAATCACAATCATAAACCTGGCCCAGCCAGTCGATACTAAGCAGGTGTCTACACATCAGACCATCTACAGTTTGCGGATTGAAATTATCGTACAATAACTGCTGATAGCTTTCGCACTGGCCGGTACGCTCCAACATATGGGCAAACCGGTTAATCGGCAGGTTGGCCAATGCCAGTAAATGATGAAACTGAATCCCGAAAGCGTCACCAAGACGAACTTTATAATCCTGCTCCAGCTTGGCCTGGGCACCGGGCAGTGAGGCTCCGATCGGGTTATACACCAGATCCAGTGGTAAATCATCGTCAATACCATAGCCCACCCTATTGAGGCATTGCAAGACCTGGATGCTTTTGTCAAAAACCCCACGGCCACGCTGAGCGTCAACATTTTCTCGTGTATAGCACGGTAGTGAAGAAACCAGGGTAATCTTGCGTTCGGCATACCAGTTAATCAGGTCTTCATAGCCAGGCTCCATCAATATGGTGAGATTGCAGCGACTCATAACCGAAATATCAAGTGCCAGCAAACCATCGACGAAAGACTTGAAATGAGGGTTCATCTCCGGGGCACCACCGGTAAGATCAACCATTTTGACCGTATTCTGGGCACACCAATGAAGAATATTCTGCATGGTGTTCCAGGTCATGATCTCGGTCCGTTTGGGGCCGGCATCGACATGGCAATGCTCACAGGCCTGATTGCAAAGGCGTCCCAGATTGATTTGCAAGGCCTGCAATGGCGCACGATACAAGCCGGGTAATCCCATTCGCTCCAGGGAAGTTCCGAAATCCGGTACAAGTGGTTGCCGGAATGTCTGCTCAGACAGCGCCATAAAGTAACTCCAGTATCAGAATCTGTGTTTTTACGCGAAAACTATTCATCGTGCTGTTCATACATTGGAGAATACCCGAAAATCAATCAAGAAGATCAACAAATATTTCCTGCGGATAAAATGATCGATCGAAATTTTTCCCAGACCGAACATCAGGGG
>DRJH01000207.1 GCA_011052285.1 Gammaproteobacteria bacterium | reverse complement strand
GGTTATTTGTCTACCAGGATCCGCGCATTGACGAAGTTGAGGGCATGCTGCCCCATTCCAACTGTGGTGCCTGTGGCGTACCCGGGTGCCGACCCTTTGCAGAAAAGTTGGTTAGCGGTGAAATTGAACCCGCTCAGTGCACGGTCAACTCAAGCTGCAAAAATGAGACTATCGCCAATTTTCTCGGTGTCGAATTGGGAACCCGGGAAAAAGAAGTCGCTCGCCTGGCCTGTGCCGGTGGTGCTCACGTAGCTCGGTTTCGGGCACGCTACGAAGGTGTTCACTCCTGCCGTGCCGCGGCCATGGTTTCCGGTGGTGGTAAGGGTTGTGCCTGGGGCTGCCTGGGCCTCGGTGATTGTGCTGAAGTCTGTAACTTTGATGCCATTACCCTGAATCAATTTGGTTTGCCGGTAGTCGATGGCAATCTTTGTACGGCCTGCAAAGATTGTGTGGATGTTTGCCCCAAAGGGCTGTTCTCTATTCACAGAGAAAGCGAACGCCTCTGGGTGGCTTGCAAGAACCTGGCATTTGGTGACGAAGCCGAGCGCGAATGCGAAGTGGCCTGTACGGCCTGTGAGCGTTGTGTTGTTGATGCTCCCGAGGGTTTGATCCGGATCAAAAATAATCTCGCCATTATTGATTATGAAAAAAATGAACTGGGCTCCAGGCTGGCAATCGAACGTTGTCCCACCGGGGCCATTTTATGGATGGATGACCTGAATCAGTCCAGTAAGGGAGCAAAAGCCAGAAAGATATTGCGCAAACAGGCGCTTGCTGTTGGTTAGCCACCATTTTTGATCAATAATTAACACAGTTTTATTGAGCCACTACTTAACGAGCGGTTACGGGGACAGCCAGATGTTGAACAAAAAAACGACCAAGTCGTTTAAATACCCAGGTATAAAAATGGCCACTGACGGCAACAGCGCCGTCATTCTCTGTGAACGGGAGGCCTCTGATGCCGCCGGTGCCTACCCAATAACCCCTTCGACACAAATGGGTGAATATTGGGCTGAGGAAGCCGCCAACGGCCACCTCAATACCAGCAACCGCCCACTGATCTTCATTGAGCCCGAGTCCGAGCATGCCGCTGCTGCGGTCACCGCCGGGATGTCGATGACCGGCCTGCGAGCTACCAATTTTACCTCTGCCCAGGGCGCGGCATTCATGCACGAATCGCTGTACGCCGCTGTCGGAAAACGCCTGCCCTATGTGTTGAACATCGGCTGTCGCGCGATCACTAAAGCCAGTCTGAATGTACATTGTGGACATGATGACTACCATTGTATCGATGACACCGGTTTTATTCAGTTAATGGCCAGTAGCGCCCAGGAAGCCGCTGACCTCAATCTGATTGGCCGTAAAGTGGCGGAATACAGCCTGACGCCGGCCGCAGTGGCACAGGATGGGTTTTTGACCACTCATCTCATTGAGCCATTACTCGCTCCGGAGCGGGAGTTGATTGACGAGTTCCTCGGCCACCCCGATGACATGATCGAATGCCCGACGCCAGCCCAGAAAATGCTCTATGGTGAGCATCGACGACGGGTTCCCGAGTTGTGGAATGTCGATAACCCCATGTCATCGGGTACGGTGCAAAACCAGGATGCCTATATGCAGGCTGTGGTTGCCCAGCGCCCTTATTTCTTTGACCATATCACGGCACTGACGGACCAGTTTATGGCTCAGTATTATGAACTGACCGGACGTCAATATTCCCGCGTCGGCGATTATAAGGTCAAGGATGCTGAATATATTATTGTAGGTCAGGGTAGTATGACCGTGCAGGCCCAGGCAGTCGCCGATTATTTGCGCAAGACCCGAAAACTGCGCGTCGGAGTCATCAATCTGACTCAGTTCCGTCCCTTTCCTGGGGATTTATTGGGGCAGTTACTGCAAGGCTGTAAAGCACTTGTTGTTCTTGAACGTACGGATCAACCATTGGCAGAAGATCTGCCGATTATGCGTGAAGTGCGTGCGACTCTGAGCAAATGCCTGGAAAACGGTTTGGCAACTACCACTGATAAACCCTTTCCCGGATATGCCTGTATTGCTGCTAAAAATATGCCCTCGTTGTATTCTGGTGCCTACGGTTTGGGTAGTCGCGACTTACAGCCTGAAGGACTCATCGCAGCCATAGAAAATATGCTCCCCGATGGTAAACAGCGTCGCTTCTTTTACCTGTCGGTGGATTTCATTCGTGTGGCCCGCAATCCGCAAGAAGAAATTCGCCTGCAAAATATTCTTGATGCCTATCCCGGCATCACCGACCTGGCCCTGCGAGGCAGCGAGAACCCTAACCTGTTACCAGAGGGCGCCATTACCGTAAGAATGCATTCGGTTGGTGGCTGGGGCGCCATTACCACCGGCAAGAATCTGGCCATGACTCTGTACGACCTGCTCGGTTATGATATTAAGGCCAATCCTAAATATGGCTCAGAGAAGAAAGGGCAACCCACGACCTACTATCTGTCGGCTGCACCGGAGCCGATTCGCCTGAATTGTGAGTACCACTATGTCGATGTCGTCCTGGCACCTGACCCTAACGTATTCAGTCACTCGAATGCCTTAAACGGTTTGATCAAGGGAGGCACCTTCATCATCCAAAGTACCCTGGACAGCCAGGCCGCGGTCTGGGAAAGTTTTCCGGCTACTGTGCGCAAAACCATTGTTGATAATGAAATTCGGGTCTTTTATATCGATGGCTTCAAAATTGCTCGTGAAGAGGCTTCCAATCCTGAGCTTGAATTTCGCCTCCAGGGTAACGCCTTTCAAGGGGCCTTTTTTGCCGGCTCCCCGGTTTGTGAACGATCCGGTCTGAGCGAGAAAGCGTTGTTTGATGCGATCACCGGACAGTTGCGTGCAAAATTTGGCAGCAAGGGTGAAACGATTGTTGAAGACAACCTGCGGGTGGTACGACGTGGCTTTGATGAAATCCAAGAAATCACAGAAAAACCGCTCAATGTCTCTGTAGTCAGGAAACTTCTCAGCAACAGAGGACTCCCGTTCTCACTGAAGAAAATGCCGGAAGGAGACGGAGGGGTTGCCGATATTCACACATTTTGGGAGCGGACCGGATCGTTCTACCACCATGGTGAAGGTGACAACAACCTTGCTGATCCCTTTATGGCAGCCAGTATTATGCCCGCAGCCACGGGCATCTACCGGGATATGACACAAATTCGCTTCGAATACCCCCGTTTCATTACCGAAAATTGTACCGCCTGTGGTGATTGTTACAGCATTTGTCCGGACAGTGCGATTCCCGGTCTGGTCAATACCATCGCAGATGTTTTCACCACCGTCATTGAGAGAATAGAGAGGCAGGGCCGACCTACATTGCATCTGCGGCGGGCGGTGCGCACGGTAGAGAAGAAATTACGAGAGCTGATCGATCTGCAGGGTGAACAAGCCGTAGTCAGCACCTTGATTGATGAAGCCACTTTGAAAATGTTGTCTGAATCAGAGCTTAGCGGTGATGCCCGTGCCAACCTCGAAGAAGAAGCCGGCTTATTGCTGCAACATCTCAATGGCTTCGAGTTTTCGATCACCAAGCCCTACTACCTCAACCGGGAGAAAAAAACCAAGGGTAGTGGGGGGCTATTCTCAATTACCATCAATCCGTTCACCTGCAAGGGCTGCATGGAATGTGTTGAAGTCTGCGATGACAAAGCACTGGTGGCTGAAGCGCAAACCGATGAAGCCGTTGTCAAACTGCGCCATGATTGGGAATTCTGGCTCGATTTGCCCACCACCGACCCTGGGTTCATCCGCATTGATGATCTGGATGAAAAGATCGGTGCCCTGGAAACCTTGATGCTTGACAAACGCAGTTATTCCTCCATGGTCTCTGGTGATGGCGCCTGCCTGGGCTGCGGTGAAAAAACCACCATACATTTGTTCACAGCCACGGCCACGGCGTTGATGCAACCCAGAGTCAAGAAATTACTGGTTGACCTGGATGATTTGATCAATCGTCTGGAAACCCACGTCCGGCTGCGTCTGGCACAAGGCCTTGATCTTAGTAATCGTGATTCCATCCAGGAAACCATTGACAATGCCCACGAGGGTAATTTCACTCTCAGCACCCTGACTTCGGGGCTTGAGAAGGAAAATGCCGAGCCACTGGATTCGGAATGGTTGCAATGGGTTACCGGACTTCTGGACAGCCTGCGTGACCTCAAAAGTCGTTATTTTTCTGATCATGGAAAAACTGGTCGTGCCGATTTGGGGTTGGTAAATTCTACCGGTTGTACCTCGGTTTGGGGTTCGACGTTTCCTTATAATCCCTATCCTTTCCCCTGGACGAACCACCTGTTCCAGGATTCGCCCTCCATGGCCATGGGTATTTTCGAGGGTCATATGGCAAAAATGGCCGATGGTTTCAAGGCCATCCGCAAGACCCGGCTGGAACTGGACGATAAATACAACGCGACGGAACACGAAGACTTTTTTCGCCATTTTAACTGGAAAGATTTCAGCGATGAAGAATGGCATTTATGTCCACCCGTAGTCTCCGTCGGAGGTGATGGTGCGATGTATGATATCGGCTTTCAAAATCTTTCCAGGGCGCTCATGTCCGGTATCCCGATCAAGGTCCTGATCCTCGATACCCAGGTTTATTCGAACACCGGTGGCCAGTCCTGTACTTCGGGCTTCATTAGTCAGGTGGCGGATATGGCACCCTACGGTAAAACTATGCAGGGTAAGCAAGAAATCCGCAAGGAAATGAGCCTGATTGCCATGGCCCATCGCTCTGCATTCGTACTGCAAGGCTCCTTTTCTCACACCACACACCTGCTGGAGGGTTTTATCGATGGCCTAAACAGCCGTCGTCCCGCATTGTTCAATATCTATGCGGTATGCCAGCCTGAACATGGTGTGGCCGACGATGTTGCTGAGGTACAGAGTCGCCTGGCTGTTGAGTCCAGAGCCTATCCATTATTTCGTTTTGATCCGGACATCGGCGATACCCTGGAAGAGTGCAGCACCCTGGAGGGTAATCCGCTAGTGCAGGAGGACTGGACCCGTTACAAACTCAACTATATCGAGGATGGCAAACAAAAACAGCTGGATCTACCGTTAACATTTGCTGATTTCGCATTCAGTGAAGGTCGCTTTCGTAAAAATTTCCGGCCAGCACCCCGCAGGGCCTGGAATGATGACATGATCCCGCTGGCGGAGTTTATTGAGCTGGAAGAGGATGAGCAAGAGGGCAGGTTCCCCTATATCTGGGGCGTGAACAGCAACAAGGAGCTCACTCGGGTACTGGTCTCGCAAGCCATGGTGCGTTCAACCCTGGAACGTCGCCAGTTCTGGCACCAATTGCAATCCCTGTGCACTGCACCCGAACAGGCCGACACGCAAGCCCTGCGTGATCAAATCAAACTTGATCTGGCCCAAAATCTTGCCACAACCCTGCTCGGACTCAGTAAGGGCAATACCAATTCCCTGCTGAACGGAATAACTTCCGGCACGGCATCAGCAGCAGAGCATTCCGGTAGTAACGGGAATGGTGTTGCAGCCGATGACTACGAGCCGGTATGGATCGATACGCCCGAATGCACCACCTGTGATGAATGTACGGAAATCAACCCGGGGATGTTCGCCTATAATGATAACCAACAAGCGGTCGTCATCAATTCCAAGGCAGGTAGTTTTCTGGGTATTGTCAAGGCAGCGGAGAAATGTACCGCTGGCTGCCTACATCCGGGGACACCATTTAACCCGGACGAAAAAAACCTTGAGAAACTTGTGAAAAGAGCGGAAAAATACCAATGAATTCGAGCCACATCCTGCCTGTTCGAAGCACCACCGCTTCGATCACGTAAAGCGGAACGACCTGTTTTTTTTCAATGGTTTTGTCTGCGCTTTTTTACAAACACACAATCCGGCATGGGATTCACCCACCGGATAATAAGGAGGATACGTGCGGCCAGCCGATTCGCCGTTTTCCCTTCGCTCCGGAATTGGTTGTGCCCCTGTCACAGCATATCGGCGCACCAGCCATTGCCCGGGTCAAGGCTGGCCAGGAAGTGATCCGGGGAGAGGTTATCGCCCACGCCGACGGCTTTATGTCGGTCCCCATTCACGCCCCGGCTACCGGTGTGGTCAAGGCTATTGACTTGATGCCTACCGCTCGCGGCCCCCGGGCACCGGCCATTCTGATCAAGGTTTACCCTGGGGATACCCAGGAAGTCGCCCACAGTCAACAGCTGGATTTGGAGCATCTCGATGCCGGGCAATTGATCCAGGCTACGCAAGACTGTGGCATGGCAGGCCTCGGTGGTGCTGCCTTCCCCTCTCACGTTAAATTCAAGGTACCCTCGCAGCACACCATTCACACACTGGTGGTCAATGGTAGTGAATGTGAGCCCTATTTGACCACCGATCATCGTGTCATGTTGGAACAACCTGAACGATTGCTGTCTGGTATTCGCTTGGTCCGAAAGGCTGTAGGTGCCGAACGTGTCATCATTGGTATTGAGGACAACAAACTCGATGCGGTCCGGGTGATCCGTGCCCGTCTGCGGCCCGATGACCCGATTGAAGTCACGGTAATTGAAGCCAAATACCCACAAGGGGCGGAAAAAATGCTGGTCAAGTCCCTGCTTGGCATTGAAATTCCCTCCGCTGGCCTGCCGTCGGAAGTTGGGCTCATGATCAGCAATACGGGCACCCTGGCGGCATTGGGGGAATTGCTCCCGATTGGCCAAGGTTTGATCGAACGGGTTGTTACGATTACCGGAAGTGGCGTGAAGAAACCAGGTAACTACCTGATTCCACTGGGTACCCCACTGCGTTTTGTGCTGCAACAGCTGGGTATAAAGACACGGCGTGAGCGGGTTATTCTCGGTGGCCCGATGATGGGAGCGGCAGTGGCCTCCCTGGATGTCCCTATCACCAAGGGTACCTCCGGGGTATTGGTGTTTGCCAAAGACGCCCTGGGACAGGTGCCGCATGTCGTCATGCCCTGCATTCGCTGCGGTCGTTGCCTGGCCGCTTGTCCGGTTATGCTCAATCCCAGTGAACTCGGATTACTGGCGGGCAAACGGCAGTACAACATTATGGCCACACGCTATCACCTTAACGACTGCATCGAATGTGGCTGTTGCAGCTATGTCTGCCCTGCAAATATACCGCTGGTGCAATATTTTCGGATCGCCAAAACCATCAATCGGGAGCAGGCCCTGCAGGTCGCATAAACGCTGACATCATGGATAGCAACCGCAAAATCGAAATCAACACTTCACCGCATATCCACGATAATCCGTCGGTTGCAAGCATTATGCGTAATGTGGTGTACGCCTTGTTGCCGGTGTGTGCATATGCGGTTTACCTGTTCGGGATCAGCGCCCTGGCGCTGCTGCTGGTGGTAACCGGCAGTTGCCTGCTAACCGAGATGTTGTATGACCGCCTGTTACATCGTAGCGGCAGCCTGGGTGATTTCAGTACCGTAATTACCGGTTTGCTACTGGCCTTGACGCTGCCACCTGGCTTTCCACTGTGGATGGGAGCAGTGGCCGGATTTATTGCCATCGCCTTGGGTAAGGCACTGTTCGGTGGCCTTGGCTGTAATGTTTTCAATCCGGCGCTG
>DRJH01000206.1 GCA_011052285.1 Gammaproteobacteria bacterium | reverse complement strand
CTAGCGGTTTGCGTACACTGTGAAAGAGGCTAGAACCCTTATGAGACAACTACATCATGCATTTCATGGGTTGGGAAATTCGGATATAGCCATTTTTTTGATAAAGGCTGGATGACTTTCGCTGCCGGTGTCGCACTTCCGCTCGCCCTGTATTTCATGGGCGTAATGTTTTTCAGCGATTCTAGCGAATAACGCGGAGGCCTGTAATGGAAATATTTGCAGCATGGTCGGCTCTATACGTGCTCTGGCGCGTTGGGGAGCATTTTGGGTTACCGAATGCGGGTAACGCAAAGCCGGATGCCCAAAAGGAACTGGACGAGAAATTGGCGTCCGATCCGCAGGGCCGCAAGTTTGCAAGGCTCAAACGGGTTTTCAGCCAGTATTACCACCCGGACGGGCAGAACAGCAAAAGCGGTCTGGGCGTAAATTCACGGGCCATGGTTTTCAAGGATTTCTGGCCGGTAATACAGGACGTGGATAAAAACACTTAATAAGAAGCACAGCATCAACGATGTCGATGCTGTGCGCGTAGTAAAGGAAGCAAAGGGGTGGCGGTAACACCGCCCCCGATCTTTTGGGGGTTGCCAGAAATGGCGGCATGGAATAATAAAGAAGGGATACAAAACAATAACGAAAGGATTTCAGGGATGAAATGTTTCTTTAAACCACCGTTTTCCATAACCGCCATGGGGGGGGGTAAGGCTTGTTCTTTTTGCGGCAGCCCTGTCCCTGACGCTAACCATTGCCTCTAACGCCTATGCTCAGTGCGCCAGTCCGGTCGGACAAGCAGGCGATCAGCTCTACAACATCGACTACAAAACCATGCAATTCTGTGACGGCACGGAATGGTGGTCGATGAAGTCGAAGGCCGTTGGAGTTGGTGGGACACCAGCCGGAGCTGTGATGGCTTTTAATCTGGCAAGTTGCCCGACGGGGTGGAGTCCTCTGGCTACGGCCGAAGGTCGAGTAATTGCCGGTTTACCGTCCGGCGGGACTTTGGGAGCAACGGTCGGGACTGCTCTGTCCAACCAGGAGAACCGTGCTGTAGGTCAGCATAGTCATACGACACAAAATGCGGGAAGTCATGGCCATAGTTATACCCGCTACGGTGCCCTTGAATATCGCTCCGGGCCGGGTTGTTCTTCTTGTCGCCAATGGCAGGGTACCGGTTCCGGTACCTCCGGTTCGAATGGCGTCCATGGTCACACGATAAATAATGCAGGCTCAATTGCAGGGACACCGGCCCCGTATATACAATTTCTCTATTGCCAGAAGGATTGATTGGAAATACATCGGCACGCGATGTAAGGTTTACGCCGTGCGCAGGTATAAATAATGAAAAAGAAGTTACCGCCGCAAAGCGCGGTCCTGTAGTTGCCCAGCCCTGATCCGTTCGTAGTTTTCTTCACAGTGGACAGGCACATCTTTGGGAGCATCAATTCCAATGCGGACTTGACTGCCCTTGATCCCCAGGACGGTGGCCTGGATATTATCGCCAATGAGGGTTTCGCCGATGCGGCGCGTCAGGATAAGCATATCAGCCTCCTTGCCAATCTTTACGGGTTTACATGAAGTGTGGAAACACAAGTTTAACCCAAACGGCCCCACAATTTCCATAGCGCAGCACCGACTTTGCGCCGGGATCAGAGAAAATCTATGTCGCCCCATAGCACGCCTGATCTGCGCTATAGTGCTTCTCTCGTCAACCACTACAGGGACCACCGAATATGGCGAAGAACCGGAGCCGCAGATTGCGTAAAAAGCTTCTTGTCGATGAATTTCAGGAATTGGGGTTTTGTGTAGAGTTTCAGTTTTCAGAAGACGTGGGCTACCAAGTGCTTTTGGACCGCTGGCTTGACGAAGCAATGGAGGCTAACGGGATGGGCTTCGGTGGCGGCTGTGATGCGGACAGTATCCACGGCTTTGTGGCGAAACGGGATAGCGGGTCACTGACAGAAGAGCACAGGACCATTGTGAAGGACTGGCTCAGCTCCCAGCCTGAGATTAAAGACGTTGTGGTCGGCCCACTGGGCGAGGACTGCGGCTATGACGAAGCAAGACCGCCCAGCGCGATAATCGTAATGCCGCCGACCAGATAATACCGTATGCGCCTCAAGGAAGGACTACAAACACTAAAAAAGCCCCGTTAAGGGGCTTTTCCAAAAGCCGGTTTAGGACCGGCGGTTAGTGATTGTAGAAGATGTGGACCTGCTCGTAGCCGGTTTCTATGGTGAAGATGTCACCGTTCAGCTCCATGTCGCGGCCCATGGCCTCGTAGTCGATGTAGTACGCCAGGTGTTCAGGGATTTCGGAAGTTTCTTCCGTGAGTTCCTGGGCGTAGTCGGCTATGGATTTGTGTTCGCCGCAGTAATTTTCATCGGCGGCACGGCGGGCATCTTCAAGATCACCGCAGAAGTGTGAGATAAGCGCTCCGCCGATTTCCGGGAATTCGGCGATGAAAGCGGCGATTTCCTGCACGGTTTCGAGCGACTGGTATTCCTCGATCCGGGCGTCACCAAAGCCTTCATAGTCGTGTATCGCGTGTTCCTCGGCGAAGGCTTCCGGCGAAGCCGCCAGCATGGTGCGGACCTGTTCCCACATGTCGTCCAGATCATCCGTGGCGTCAATCCATACGCCGTGAAGCTTTCCGGCGTTGTAAGCGGCCAGATCGGCCACGTAGATGCGCGGGTTAATGTCAGTCATGGTAGTGCCTCCTTTGTTTCTAGGTTTGCGTAAGCGCGGGAGGCAAAAGAGCCGGACGAACAAGGCGGCGGGTCACCCCGGATTTGATCCGGGGGAAACAGGCAACACGGGAGCGTTAGCGAATGGAGCGGGCCGCCCGTTGACCCGTCCGCCGCGTCCGGCTAAACGACCGTAAGCATGGTCTTACGCAAATCGGCAAGGAGGCAGAACCATCCCTGACACTCGCGCAGTGGCCGAACCGGGTTTAGTGGTTACATGCGGAAAGTGGTGTTATGGATGAATGGTACGGAAACTTTGGTTTTGAGGGGGCAGTATGACCGCACTGGTGGGGGCTTTACCGGGCTTATCCCTTCGCCGTTGGGCGATGACAACAGGCTCAGAGACAGCCAAAACACGGTTCTACGAGGATGACAGCAGGAAAAGCTAATTCTTGCTTGACCGCATAAGCTAATAGCAGTAGAACACTATAAGCTAATACTCGCAACACACTAAAAGCTAACGGAGCGAACAATGGCGGACCCATCGGAAAAACTAGCCGCTTCGCTTGAAGCCCTCCACGCCCTGCAAAAACAGGGTCTGGGCGCTATCAGATCAAAAGACCTGTCGCGCACTCACCGTGAGCGGCTTGTCCGGAACGGCTTCCTGCAAGGAGTTATCAGGGGCTGGTACATACCAGCACGGCCCGGAGAACTTCCCGGTGACAGCACCGCCTGGTATGCCTCATTCTGGTCGTTCTGCGCCGCCTATCTGAATACACGCTTTGCTGAGAAATGGTGTCTTGCGCCGGAACAATCGCTTTCCCTACAGGCAGGCAATCGTGCCGTTCCCCGGCAACTCAGTGTCAGAGCGCCAGGGGCACGCAACAGGGTGACAGATCTATCGCACGACACGTCAATTCTGGAAATTCGGGCACGTCTGCCTGAGGACGCCCAAATGGTGGAGGTTGACGGCCTTCGGGTGTTTTCCCTGGAGGCATCGCTTATCTTCTGTCAATCTCATTATTTTCAGCACAATCCAACGGATGTACGTAGCGCACTGGCACTTGTCCGGGATGCGTCCGATGTTCTTGCCCTTCTTCTTAAAGGAGGTCATAGCACCGTTGCCGGAAGGCTTGCTGGCGCGTTTCGGAATATCGGTCGCGGCAATATTGCGGATCAAATTCTTATGGGCATGCGCGCAGCGGGATTTAGGGTTACCGAACAGGACCCATTTAGGCCATCGCCCTCTATTGTATTGCCCACCCGAGAACGTTCGCCCTATGTGAATCGCATCCACGTAATGTGGCAGACGATGCGCGAGCAAATCATCCCTCATTTTCCGGCAGCGCCCAAGCGTTCACCGGACATTGATATTTATCTCAAAAGCGTTGACGAAGTATTCGTTACTGACGCCTATCATTCCCTATCGATAGAAGGCTATCGGGTGAGTCCTGATCTGATCGAACGGGTACGCAGTGGCACATGGAATCCTGATCACCATAAGGATGACAGTGAGGCGCGAAATGCGATGGCGGCAAGAGGCTACTGGCTTGCCTTTCAGGCTGTCAAAAAGAGCCTCAAACAGGTTCTACGTGAAGAAAACCCTGGACTGGTTGCCGGGCAGAATCATGCCCTGTGGTATCAGGAACTCTTTGCGCCCAGCGTAGAGGCAGGAATCCTGCAAAAGTCTGATCTTGCAGGCTATCGTAACGATCAGGTCTATATCCGGCGCTCGATGCATACACCGCCAAGCCGTGAAGCGGTCAGAGACTGCATGCCCGCCCTTTTTGATCTCCTGCGTGAGGAAACAGAGCCCGCAGTGCGCATTGTCCTCGGACACTTCATGTTCGTGTATATCCATCCCTATATGGACGGCAACGGACGTATTGGGCGCTTTTTGATGAATGTCATGCTCGCGGCGGGCGGCTATCCCTGGACAGTGATTCCCCTGGAAGAACGAAACGCCTATATGGCCGCGCTGGAAGAGGCCAGCGTAGATCAAAATATTGCCCCTTTTAGCAATTTCCTGGCGCGACTGGTTGATGCCCGGCTAAAAGGAAAAGCGACACCGAAACTTCCGTCTGCGTGATATAATCATTGCGTCACAGAAGATACGGCATCGCAGGAGTGAATATGGGCAGGCAATCACGCAATCTAATTGAAGATGTATTTGGGCGCTCGAATACACTCTCCACGGTTTTTGATGAATATCAGAAGAACCATGGTTTTCAAGCCATGCTAAATGCTGCAACAGGACGTGAAGACCTGCTTCGCCTCGCTGGTAGTTCAATTGATGAGATATACCGTACCTGCCGTTCTGATTTCGCCGCTCAGGTGGCTGAACAGATGCTTTCTATGAAAAGTAGCATGGCAGCGCAGTATTGTTTGCCGGAGATTAACGTGGCGACCCAACTAGCCCAGGATATTGCGAATAACAGCGTATCATCCTTTGCAGCACACTCACTCAGTACGCCTGATATGTCAGCAGCGATGCGGTCCATGCGAACACCCTGGTTCGATATTGCGAATTCAACCCGGTCAGTTGCCACTTTTATGGCCTTGCAGAACATTGGCCACGCTCTTCAGACATTGCCAACATATAGCGATGAACTATCTGAACTTCTCCGAGAGAACCTCGGCGACTGGCGAGCAGAGATTGTCTGGCCCAAGAACATATTTTCAGATGCAATTGCGCGTACCGAGTTTTATGCTCATCAAGGCCTCGATCTCTCTCTTACGGCGTTCCCCGCCG
>DRJH01000205.1 GCA_011052285.1 Gammaproteobacteria bacterium | reverse complement strand
CGTCATACTTGCCACCAGAAATCTCGTCAAAATAGCCAACGGTCTGCTTTAATGCGCGCAAGATATTGCGTGCCACGGCAAAACCGATGATTAAAGCCACCAGCATACCCGCTGCAACCAGCAGAATAAGTAACAGACGATCACGGGACAGACGATCCACCCGGGCCTGCAATAACTCCGTCAACAGCGGTGCCGTCGCATCGTAGAGCGCAAAGGTGTTATCAATGGCCTGGGTACCCGCCTCAAAATAGTCGCTCGATTTCAGCCCACCGATACGACCGTGCAGGAGGGTATCCACCTGTGCCCCGAAGCGATCCAGCGACTGACGCACTGCCTGCACCTGGGTACTGATGCGAGTTTCGATGGCAGGATTGACACTAAAGGTGCGTTCCAGTGTGTGGGCCAGACTTTTCGAGGCAACCTGAGCAACCGCATGCAGCTCGGACAGGTGTGCCTTTTGTCCATCGGCAAACCGGCCCGCACTCAGGATACCGACTCCCAGCCCGCGGATTTGCCCCATCTCCTCAGTGAGAATGGGTATCCGGTTTACCAACAAATCCATGAGATAATACGTATCCAGTTCGGGATCCAGGATCAGGTTGGCGCTATCCCCCACATGGGCGACCAGAGCGATGATCTCTTCCAGCAACGCCGTGTGGCGACTGAAGCTTTGTCTGGCCGTCAGGTCAAAGGCCTGGCTCTTCAGGGATTGCCAGCTTTCCGTGATGGCCTGTAACTTCAAGCTGGTATCCAGTAATTCACCCCCTTCTCCATCCACTACTGTTATCGCCTGTAAATCCGCATCGACCTTACGGCGCTTCTGCAGAATTTGGGCCTTAAGGGCGCTGTTGCCATTGAGATAGGCGTTGGTCAACCCACGGTGCTGAGGCAGGTGCTGCAGGATCTTTCTCAGTGGCTCGAGGTATTTCACCCCGCTGATTTCCTGCTCGGCAAGGTCAATAGCCTTATTCTCTACCAACACCAGATTCACTGACACGATTGCGATCACCAGCAAGAACACTGACCCTGCCAAACCCAGTTTGTAGCCCATCTTGAGTTTGCGAAAGACATTGAGCCGCGCCAGTAAACCCACTTTGAGGGCTTTGCCCGCATTGAGCCGCTGGTACAGAGCCTCCGCCGCCGTGATCTGATCACGGCTGGGCAGGCTACGCACCGACATATATTCTGTCACCCGGCCGTCTTTCCAGATCGGGGTAACATTGGCATTGACCCAGTAAAAATCACCGTTCTTGCAGCGATTCTTGACCATGCCGGTCCACGGTTTGTCGGCCTTGACCGTATCCCACAGGTCCTGAAACGCCGCTGGTGGCATGTCCGGATGGCGAACGATATTGTGACTCTTGCCGATCAGTTCCTCCTCGGAAAAACCACTGATTTTGACAAAATCCGGATTGACATAAGTGATGATGCCCTTCAAATCCGTCTTGGAGACAATGAGCTGACCGGCCTCCAACTGAACCTCATTGTTAGTGACTGGCATATTGGTTTTCATGACGTTGCTTCTCCTTTTTCCCAGGCCGGTATGGCCCTCCAAATAAATATTTAACCCTGACAGGCCTCAAGGCCATGTCGTTCGTACCCTATTTCAACGGGCTAACATAGACGGCACCTCAGTACCGCCCCTGTTCCTCTGGCCACCATTGATGGCAACCTGTTGTACTAAATCGGGGACATCGATGATCATGGCCACCTCACCACTGCCGAGGATGGTTGCGCCGCTAACGCCTTCAAGATGTGTGAAAATTCTGCCCAACGGTTTGATCACGGTCTGGTACTCACCGAGTAATTCATCCACCACCAGGCCTACCTTCTGGCCAGCGAACTGAGCCACCACGATGTTCTCGCGCCGAACCCCATCCCGGGACTCCTCAAATAATTCGCCAAGGCGGATAAAGGGCAAGACCTCGCCGCGCAAATTGATGTAATCATTGACCTGCTCACCACCCGCCGGGCCGGGCAGTTCGACACACTCTTCCACCATATCCAGGGGGATGACATAGGAAGAATGGCCCACCTTGACCAGAAAACCGTCGATGATCGCCAGCGTCAATGGCAAGCGAATACTGAAACGGCTGCCCTTGCCGGGCCAACTGTCCACGTCCACCTGACCACGCAGGGCCTCAATGTTGCGCCGCACCACGTCCATGCCCACACCCCGTCCCGACACGTCGGTGACATGTTCGGCGGTGGAAAAACCTGGTTCGAAAATAAGTCGGTACACTTCCTGATCGGACAGGGTCTGATTGGGGCTGATCAGACCCTGCTGTTCGGCCTTGGCGATAATCCTGTCGCGCGACAGGCCACCGCCATCATCCGCCACCTCGATGACAATGCTGCCGGAATCGTGATAAGCCGTGAGACTCAGTTTGCCTTTCGTGGGTTTGTTGTTCTGTTGGCGTATCTCGGCCGCTTCAATGCCGTGATCGATGGAATTGCGCACCAGGTGCATAAGCGGATCACCGATCTTTTCCACCACGGTCTTGTCCAGTTCCTTGTCCCCACCACTGAGCTCCAGCTCGATATCCTTGTGCATGCTTTGACTCAGATCCCGCACCACACGCCGAAAACGGTTAAAGGTCTCACCGATCGGTACCATGCGCAGGCCCAGTCCGGTATCACGAATGTCTTCCACCAGACGGGACATATTCTCCAGTGATTCAATCAGCGCTGTATCCTGAGTACGGTTGCCTAATAGTTTGGTATTGGCACTGGAAATCACCAGTTCCCCCACCAGGTCGATCAACTGTTCCAGCTTGTCTGCACTCACGCGAATAGACTTGCCGACCAGCGCCTGCTTTTCCTTGACCTGCTTTTGTTTCTTAACCGCGGTATCAACCACCTCCGGATGCACCACGCCATTCTGATGTAATATTTTGCCGATGGGTTCATCCGGCTCGCCGCCCGTTTGCGCATCGGCCTGTTTTTGCAATGCCTCATTCACTTCCCGGGGCGTAACCGTCCCACTCTCAACTAAAATGTCTCCCAGGCACATGGATTCATTGACATGCTCTTCGATCAGATCCCGGTGTTGTGCGAGCAGCGAAAGTGGCGGCAGGATACGCAACTGGCAATCATCCAGGACAAACTGAAACACATCCTCGATGGCCTGCTTTTCGACATCACTGCTAAGTTTGATTTCCAGACCCAGATAACAACTTTCCGGATCCATAACTTCGATCTCCGGCATGCCATCCCACACTATGATCAGGCTGGCAACGTCACCCAGCGTACCCAGATAACGAATAAATGACAGGGGGTCCATGCCATCACGCAATACATCCGGACCAAAGCGCAACGAAATGTGCCAGTAATCATCTAATGTAATATCCGATGGTAGATTCACTTCCGCCTCTGGCTCGACGGCAGTTGATAGTGTTTCACCTCCGACTTCCTCAGCCTTCACCTCGTCTACTGCGTCAACCACAGGTGTTTCCAGATAGGCATTTAATTGTTCGGACAGGGTACGACTTTTTTTCTGTAGCTCAGCATCACCGCCATCCTGTCCGGCGATCGCGGCATCCACCAATTGTCCCATGACGTCCCGGCAGGCCAGTAACAATGATAATAAATCATGGGAGATCTCTAACTCTCCGGCACGCACACGATCAAGCACGTTCTCCACAACATGTGTGAAGCCGACAACACCATCGAAACCGAACAGACCCGACGAACCTTTGATAGTATGAGCCGCCCGGAAGACAGAGTTAATATGATCGAGATCGCCCGGGTTGTCTTCCAGCTCCAGTAACGACTGCTCCATATCATCCAGCAGCTCGCATGCCTCGGTTTCAAATACCTGCATCCCTTCATCCAGACTCATACTAATTGTTCTCCTGATTTTATATTTTCCATGTCAAGGATCTGTAGAGGTTTGCTCGAGTTGTTCGGTAACATGATAAAGCGTGAATGCATCCTGCACGGTGGTACTGTGATTTTTAAATTCCAGGCTGATATCACGATCCATTGCCTCACGCTTCAACAACCCCAACAATTGAATACCTGCCGTGTCGATGTCCAGAACCTGCGACAGTTCCAGTTCCACT
>DRJH01000204.1 GCA_011052285.1 Gammaproteobacteria bacterium | reverse complement strand
ATTCATGACGATTCATTCAAAATCACCCTGGGACAGTCAGCTGATCAACAAATCTTGAGCGATCAGGCTTCATATGGTCTTTGGGGCCTCTACTCTTCTGCCGCACGTGATACCGGTCTGGTAGCAGGCAATAACCGCACCGTAACCTCGCTGGGTCAAACTATTACCCAGGAGATTCTTCAGCAGCTAGGCAGCATTGGGGATGAGTTATTTTCACTTTTGACCTCCAAAAAGCCCTTGGGTCGTGAGCAGTTAGAACGCATCGCCAAGACGTTTATGAAAGCCATTCAACACAAAAAAGCCCAGGAACCTCTTCTGGAGGCGCTCATGTCGGGAAACGACCCAGAGGGAGTCCAAAATGAGCTTTGGTTGATAACCATGGAGAACTTTTCAAAAAAGGCAGAACGGCCAGAGAATATTGAAGGTTTTATTAAACTCATTCTTGAGGGGAAACCAAGCGAGCGCCTTGCTCAGTACATGCACGACATCGTCGCTACCGAGCGGCTACTTGTTTCGGTCAATAATATCTTTCACTACTGCCGACGTAAGGATGGCGCAAGCCTCGCCGAGATAGTCGACGAGTTGGGTAAAAAGAAATATAGCTATGCGCATCTTCCGGAAACGCTTCCTGAAGACAATTTTCCGCGACGAGAACAACTGTTGTCTATTCTTGAGGCCCTCCACAACGATGAAATGCCACGCGCGATTAACGAGATACTGCAACTCAATAAGGAAGTGATGCAGCAGCGTAGTGGAGCCCCATGGGTGGAGGTAGAATCAGGTAATACTCTCCGCGTCAAGGTGAAGAGTGAGAAAGCAGAACTCAGAAGCCAGTCGGATATAGAACAGCGATGGGATTATGACTATTTTCTCGGCTCATTTCTAAATATCGCCAGACATCACATAGGAACGAGTTGATGGACAAGGCGGTGATCACAGAGCGGTTTCTCGAGTTGATCGCTGGGCGTGATGTTCTGGCAGCGCTCTTTACCACCTATACCTTTGAGCCAGATTTCTTTGAGTTGGAGATCATTCCTCTGCTTCTAAACCAGGAGATGGCTTACTCGACGGATGATCGGGTCAAGCGTTTTATGGTGCGGGAGAACTTGCGGGAAGCGAACCTTCCAATCGATGTTTTCTATGATTTGCCCATGTTTCGTATGAGCGGTGATTGCTCCCCGGAGATGGAGTATCTCTGTAACGGGGTCAATTTGGGTGACCGTGCCTTCCATGGCAAGGTGAGCATGATCTTGTTAATGGATAGAGAGACTGGGGAAGAAGCCCTGTTATTGGGCGCGGGCTCCAATAATCTCACTCGTGCCGGATGGTGGGACAACATTGAGTGTCAGCATTGGGAAGAGGTGAGGAGCGGTGCAGTACCGCGAAGGTTGGTCAATATTCTTCAGGAGGAAATCGATTTCTTGAACGGATACTGGGCAATTAGTGCTGGTGGCAAGGAAGCTGCCATCGACCGTATAGCTGAGTTTGTTTCCTCCTGCAAGGGGAGTAATAGCGCATCACCAGTCTACTATTACGGTCTAAGCTTTCCAGAAAATCGCCGTTCCTTTGCAGATTTTATCCACCGCAAGCCAAGCCCATTAGCTAACTACAGCAACTGGACTCTGGAGATCATATCACCCTTCTTTGCCGATGATGCCGGGAATATGGAGCATGAGGCTTTCTTTGCTATGGGGGTTGATGAAATCAAACTATTTCTGCCTTTCGATAGCGAGGGGAGCGCCCTGTGCCAGGATGGTTACTACGAGCATATACAAAAGGAAGAGGGGGTCCAGTGGGCGCAATGGCGAGATGATGTGGCCCGTGCGCTGGGGCTGACTGGAGGGAATTACCGACGACTTCATGCCAAGGTTTACCACTTTTATAATAAACGTCAGTCGTGGGTCTTCGTGGGCTCGGTTAATTTCACGTATAAGGCAATTCATGAAAACATTGAGGCAGGATTTCTTGCCAAACTGGATAAAGCAGGGCCACTGCTTGAGCCGATTCCCGATAACACAGTAATCGACAAATTCGCTGAGCCCGATGAGATGCCCCCTGGTGAAGGGAATGATGTCGATCCGGGTGCGGCACTTCCTGAGCTTCACCTGTGCTATGACTGGGTGTCAAAGCGTTTGAAAGGGCGAACATCGAAACGCCACATCTACGAAATCGAGATTCTTGGGCCTGAGGGCAGGCCAGTCATTGCCCCTTGGGAGCTGCGCTACAAGGAAGGTGAATATGAAGGGGATACCCAGCGTCTCGAAACGGTATTGAAAAACGGTTCCCTCGTGAAGGTAAGCGGTCGGGATCTAAAGCAAAAGAACAAAACTGCGTTTCCAGCACATTCGGTGTTACTCCAGCAGATTGGCTGGAGCCATAAGCCCTTAGACTTGCCGGAGCTGACTGCCACACAGATCCTGGCCATTTATGCAGGGATGACGCCTGAGCGACGCCAGATGTTGTTGATCGATGCCAAGATCCGCGCGCTTGTCCTGGGCGCGCGAGGGGGAGAGCTTACAACCCATACCGACGATCAAATCATTGATCAGTTCTTTTGCGAGTACGCAGAAATATTCGGTGCCTTTTCCAAGCTGAAGAAACGGCTTGAGCAGGCGCTTGATGCAGAGCAGTACAACCAGGTTGACTATTACCTTACCGGGACTGGTGTCGATAGTTTGCCATCCCTTATTAGCAGGGCACTTGAGGTGGATGAGGAAGAGAATCGTCTCAACGGGGTGACTTGCTATTTGCTGCTTTTGTCTGCGTTAGAGATTTATCGTACAGAGACATTAACAGATCGCCCCAATGTAAAGGACGAGACGAAGAAGCTACGCCGCGAAATACAGGCGATCAAGAAAGGCAAGCGATTGAAGCTGGAGAATGATAGCCAGGAGAATCGAAAACGCTTTTTCAAATGGTTCGAGCAAGAATTCTTCAGAGTCTATACCGTCGTCGAGGATGAAGCGTGAAACCGATTGATCTTGAAACGGCGCGACGCCTGATTGACTTCTCTGGCGGGGATGAATCTCTTAAAGGCCTTTCCGAGATGCAGATCGAGGGCGCGGTCGCCTTACAGAATATGATTGTTGATCCAGAGGTCGGTTTTGCCTATTTGGCGGATGAAGTAGGAATGGGCAAGACCTACGTTGCACTGGGTGTTGTGGCAATGTTGCGCTACTTCAATCCAACACTCCGTGTCCTGTATATCTGTCCCAGTCGGAATGTCCAGGAAAAATGGGACCGTGAGTACAAAAGCTTTATTCGAGTGAATGTGCGCGTCAACCAAGGTAGAATTCGTACTCGTCAGGGGCTTCCCGCAGCGCCCTATACAAGTTGCCGAAACGTCGTTGATCTTCTGCACGACGCTGCTTCCGGTTACTACGCGGATTACTTTATTGGTAAGGACAGCTTTAGTATCAGTCTAAGTGATGATGAGTCCGTGTGGAAACGAAAGCGGGAGCAGCTCAGGGAACTGATCCCTGCGCATGAGTGGAAGGGTGTTATTAGGTCAAAGCACGATGTGAAGGAGCAGTATGCTCAAGCGCTGAATTACATCTTGCCCACGTTTGATCTGGTGGTAATCGATGAAGCGCACAATTTTAAACACAACTTTGAAAGTAGTGACAGAAATAAAGTGTTATCCGGAGTCCTCGGTTTTCGTGAGGACGAAGGGTATCTGCCCAGGGTACGGCATGCGCTGTTTTTGTCTGCAACTCCCTATGATCGTGATCTAGGCCAATTACGTAACCAGTTGAAAATGGTGGGGCGACTGGATCTTCTGCCTGAAGACCTTGATCCCGATGATCAGAAACAAGTTCGAGCACAGCTCCGACGGTTCATGGTCAGGCGATTGAATACCTTATCAGTTAACGGTGAAAAGTTGACCCGGAATATGTACCGACGGGAATGGCGCAAGGGGGTTAACGCTGAGATCTCACTCGAGACAGATGAACAGAAACTGGTGACAGCATTGGTGCAGAAAAAGGTGGGTGAGATGCTGGCAAGGCAAAGTGAGTCACCTTCTTTTCAGGCGGGCCTGCTCGCTTCATTTGAGAGCTTCGCGGAATCCACCCGATCACCTCCAGTCGAGTTTGACGGTGAGCGAGCCAATAAACAGCAGACAGATGCCAGGGATCGCCATGTTATTGGACGGATAGCCGATAACTATGTGAGGCACGGGCTTGGAAGAACACTACCGCACCCGAAGATGGACAGTGTGGTTAAACGTCTTGCCAGTGCCATGTTTGAAGAGGCAAGAAAGCAACTGGTGTTCGTCCGTCGAGTCAAAAGTGTCAACGAAATCAAAGATAAGTTGGACGACGCCTACAATGAATGGATACGGCAACACATCAATCAGGTGCTGAGCTCTGACGATGTGCCACACCAAATGTTGGGAGGCATATACAGGAGTTATTGTGAGGCAAGCAGGAAGCGTGATGATGGCGTGCTTGGGGGAGAACTCGATCTAAAGGGAAATGACTCAGATGAGTCACTGCCGGCAAAGAACGATACTTTTTTTGCCTGGTTCTTCCGTGGGGAGGTGCTCAAGGAAGTTTCGTCACAACTCTCTGCTGATGGCCGTGATTTTCCAACCCCGGATTCTGTCAGGAAAGGACTGGCAGCCAAGAATCAGGTGATAGTCACTTTGATGGAACCTAACTGGGCCAGGTACCTTTGTCGGCAAGAGGGGCTTGATCTAGGCGATATACTAAAGGCGCATGGTGAGAAGATTGCAGCAGAATCGGGCCGATATATCAGCGGGCGTCTAGCCGATGATCAACTTGAGGCGTATCAAGCTTGTCAGATCGCCTTCATTAAATGGCTGATTGATTGTAATGATGCTTCATACTTGGCGCCGCTATATGAGCACATGGCTGTTACGCGTCTCGAAAAGTCGATCCAGACCGTTGACAAGGAGAAGCTCATCAGCCAGTTGATAACGGTAACGCTTTATTCGGAGTTGGACGATTCCGGTATGGCAGAAGCGGTTATTCCACATCAGACAAGACTCTACAATGCCCTCAAAGAGAATTCGGAGGCATCTTATCCTCTTAAACTTTTTGATATACACAAGACCTTGATGAGTTTTGTATTAAGGACGGCCCACGGCATTATTGATGTCTATCTAGCGCGTTTGAAACAAGGTTCGAGCAATTTAACTACTGAGAGTCGTGGTCAATGGGTTAAGGACTTCGTGGCCATTTTGGCAGGCCAGCAAGGGACAGCCGGTTTCTCCACGTACCACGAACTGGTACAGCTTGCTGCGCATCTGGAACTCATCATCAAGAATAATATTCCGGATATCCTGGAGTTGAATCGGGATGAATACCCAACTTATCTCCGCCAGTCGCTCAATCCGGTCTCGCCAGTGATAGGGGCATCGGGTGAAACGTCAGGTCGATCATCACAAGCCAGAAAGTTTCGAATGCCAGGCTACCCGCTGGCTCTCATTTCGACGGATGTGTTTCAGGAAGGAGAGGATCTACATACATTCTGTGACAGCGTTATTCATTACGGGCTATCGGGTTCACCTGTCAGCCTAGAGCAGAAAATGGGCAGGGTTGACCGGGTCAGTTCCATGGCGCAACGAAGGCTGATGGCATTGGAGTGCCAGGCGGAAGAGGGGGAGTTTATTCAAGTGACCTTCCCCTATGTGAAGGAGAGCATCGAGACACTACAGATAAGACGGATTTGTAAAAATCTAAATGAGTTTATCGAATCGCTGCATGATGTTGCCTCCAATCGCGACTCTGCCAATGACATCGTTGATGTGGATGCAGAGCTTACCTGTAAAGATGCTGTGCCTGATCAGATCCTTACCCGGCTTCATTCACCGTACAATCCCTTAGTAATCGAGAAGAATGAATATCACGCCATTGACTTGATTGAGGATAATGAGGCGCGCCGGAATTTAGAGGTAAAGCATGTGTGCGGACTCCTGGAACAAAAATTGAGTGATAAGGCGCCAGGCGGACTGAATGCGTTTTGCCATGAGGATGATTGTGAGGTTCGTGACTCAGATCTGGTTGTCAAGTTGGCCTCGGCCAAGGCCAGTGGTGAACTCCTCTTGTCTTTAACACGCCCTGCTAAACTTCCTGTTTATCAGGTAGGCGATCGTAAAACGCTCATGAAGTTGATGCGCGATATCTCCTGGCGCACCTTTCATCGTACCTTTGCGATAGAGTGTTCAGATATGAAGGCGGGCTACCAACTGTATTTTAATGCCGAGATGATGGTCGGGGGTACAGGCACCACGCAACATACAGAGATTGAGCGAATCTTCGAGCGCATGGAGATAAAACATGACCCGGACCGTTACCAAAAAGTATTACCCAATGAAATTGCTGCTTATGTTGACTCGATCAATGAGGATACGAACATTCCAATTGACCGATCAGGCGAGACTCGGCTACGGGTTATCAAGTATGAGGGCGTGACAACCCTGGTCTTTGAGTTCGGCGGTGCACAGGTTCATCGTACTCAGCATGTAACACTTCATGTGTGCAATGGACGTTGTATTTTTATAAGCAAAGCGAGCAGTGAAGGTTGCTGCAAAAAGCTGTCAGTGAGGGACGTCATTAAGTACACCTGGATCCGAAACAGACACATTGATCTGGTGGAGTTTGTGGTGGCCCCGGACTTTTCGATCGTAGGCCGTGTCGTGCATCCTGTAGAAGACATGCAATGGGATGAATTCATATATTGCGCTTATACATTGGCAGTAGAAACAGACAATCTTGAATATCTATTGAATAAGATCGATATCCACTGAGTGAGTGGGGTGCCGGCTGCGTTCGAAATCCGTTATATCTGTTGAAACCAAGACAACCCGTGTATTGATTTAGCATATCTGTACTTTACGGTCTGTAGCATTATCTCAGGCCATGATCAGTTCGCTCTCCACAAGGTTTTCGGTCGATCACTTTCCGGTGGTCTTGATTCTATGGGCAACGGCAGTGGGTTGCCTGGCATCAGGTGTCGCTGTAGCCACTTCATTACACATCCCAGTTCGAGTGGAAGTGTTCAGTACAACTGATCATATCGTTGCGGTTGATCGGGCCATTGCTACGACAGAATCGGGGTTGCGAGTAGATCTTCAGGTTTACGAGCTTGAAGGAATTCAGCTTGTGGAGGCAGCCCTCTCCAAGGATCTCCCGGCTGACCCCAATCAGTCGAAATCTCTGACGTTACGGCGTTTTCAGGTTCTGGACGACCAATTGCGGGAGCGTATGCATCGTTCTGCCATAGGCATTGCAAAGATGATGCAGTACGGCCTCGACCGATATCCTGCCATTGTCTTTGATAGACAGGTTGTTGTGTACGGTGTAACCGATTTGCAGGTAGCGCTCACCTACTATGAAGCATGGCAGAAAGTGGCTAATCCATGATCCGCTCGCGATTTACGTCCCTCTTGCTTGCCATTGTACTATGGATACCAGTAGCGGGATTCACCGGTACAATTACATCCACCCAGATCATTACACAGACCACTGCTGCAGCACTCTCCTGCATGCAGT
>DRJH01000203.1 GCA_011052285.1 Gammaproteobacteria bacterium | reverse complement strand
TGCACTGATAGCCGCCGCTACCAAAGCGGGCGTGGCAGCTGCCAGGCCGAGGCCGATTAGTAGCAAAGAAGCGAACATGATAAGATCATTTGGTCTAGCCAGCACGAGAGATAACAACAACAGACCCGCCGCGCTCACACCTAATCCTATCGCAGCAGGATAGCGACTTCCGAAACGACCGGTGATACGGCCCCCAAACGGCAGGCTCACGGCAAAAGGCATAAACATCACCAACAGGTAAATGCCCACCCCCTCGGGGGTTAACTGCTGGATGCGCAGCAGATACAAACTGAACGCGAACAGCATCGCGAGCATCCCGAAATTCATCAACCCGGAGGCCGCGTTGGCAGCAGCAAAAGTTGTTTGCCGGAAGAATCGTAAATCCAGCATTGGATGCGTTGTGCGTCGCTCCACGAGCCAGAAGCCAATGCCGGATGCAATCGTCCATACGAATGCCGTAATTACCGCAAAGCTTGCCCAGCCGAGATGCTGGCCTTCAATAACCGCGAAGATCAGGCTGGCAAGTGTGGAGCTTGCAAGAACCTGGCCGGGCACATCCATGCGCCGCCCCTGCGGATGGGAAGACTCGGTGACTACCCGCATAGTCAACCAAATGGCCAGCACCCCCACTGGCGCGTTGATCCAAAATATCGAGCGCCAGCCAAAGGTGCCGACAAGAAACCCGCCAAGGGTCGCCCCCGCAACAAGTGACAAGCCTGATATGCCAGCCCACCAACCTATAGCTCGTGCTCGTAGCCGAGCATCGGGGAAAGCATGGCGCAGGATGGCAAGGGATTGGGGCAGCGCGACGGCTGCTCCTATGCCCTGAACCGCTCTGGCGCCAATCAAGACTGCATAGGAAGGCGCCGTGGCACAGGCAACGGAACCCAGCACGAACAGTAAGAGTCCACCAACGTAGAGCCTACGGTTCCCGAATAAATCGCCGAGATCGCCGCTAGTCAGCATCAAACTGGAAAACAGGATAGCATAGGCATCCACCACCCACTGCAAACCCGCCACGCCGACTTGAAGGTCTTCCTGAATGCTGCTCAAGGCGACGTTAACCACCGTGAGATCGAGTTGAATCATGAAAAGCCCGAAACACACGGCGATCAAAACGGCAATCGAATTCATATTACTGTTCGCGCTACTCAATTCATTCATTTCTCTACTATTTGACTCAGTTCGTTTTGGCATAATGTTAAGGGTGATCTCCTCGTAAAAAATCATTCAGTCTTCTCTTGAGCGTCGCTGGCCTCAAGTGGGGAAAACGCGGTATTTCACCTGCATAGGCCACGTACAAGCGGCCCACAGGCGTTTCGAGCGCAGTAATAATGCGTTATCCGGCATCGCCATTGCTGTCCTCATTCGGCACGACTCCTATCTCTCCAGAGAGAGACTACCGTGTTGGGCTGGACAGTTGTTTCATGTATCATGGAAATATGAATGCAAATCTGGATATCGCGCCCATAGGCGCGCTAATCGGTGCGCCAGCGCGAGCGGCCATGCTGGTGGCGCTCATGGACGGTCGGTTATTGCCCGCTGGCGAACTCGCCTTTCAGGCATACGTTTCCCCACAAGCGGCCAGCGCCCACTTATGCAAACTGGTCGAAGGTGGTCTGTTGGAGGTAGAGGTCTGTGGCCGGCACCGGTATTACCGCCTGGCCAACGCGGAAGTGGGGCAAGTTATTGAATCCATGATGACCTTTGCCGCCCCGGTACCGTTGCGGCCATTGCCCGAGCGCGAGGGGCTAAAGCAGCTGCGTTTCGCACGGTCCTGCTACGACCATCTGGCGGGCAAGCTGGGCATCATGTTCACCCATGCCCTCGTAGATCATGGCCTGCTGGAGGAGAATCCGGAGCAGGATTTCACGCTGACTGCAGCAGGTGAGAACTGGTTCCAGGAAATAGGCATCGATCTGCATACCCTGAAGAGGCAGCGTCGGGCTTTTGCTCGCCGTTGCCTGGACTGGAGCGAACGGCGATATCATCTGGGCGGTGCGCTGGGCTCCGCGACCATGGCCTGGATGTTTGAATTGGGCTGGATTGCACGCATACGCAAAAGCCGCGCGCTTCGTGTCACCGAAGTCGGTCGGAGAGAACTCTTAAGGAAATTTGATTTGCGTATCTGATTAGAGTCAGTAGCATCATACCAGCCGCAGAGCGGGTGATATGATGAAAGCCCCTGGAAGGCTATTACGTTAACGCTAAACTCCTGCCAACCTTATTGGTTCCAGGCATTTTTCTTCTCCTTCATGATTCTTAATGTGAGCTGGTAGAGTGGGCACGGGTTTTGTGCCCACGCAGGAATTTCAAAAATCCATCTCACATTTTTTATCCCCACAAAAAGGGGACAAAAGGACCAAAAAGGGGACAGATTTATTTTTCGTTATATGTGCTGGACGGCTGCACCGGTTGTGTACTCAACAAAAAATAAATCTGTCCCCTTTTTACATAATGCTTAACCTATGACGGCCTCCTTAATAAAACTTGCCGCTTCAAAAAAACTATCCTCCTCTCTGCATGACGGAACGGCAGAGCCTTTTCGAGTCTCACTGCCAGAGGCGGGGTTTACCCAAATTGAATTATGTGTTTTCCGAATCCTCGTTACGGGTGAAGATCTGGGTCATTTTGAT
>DRJH01000202.1 GCA_011052285.1 Gammaproteobacteria bacterium | reverse complement strand
TAGGAAATAACAGTGACACTTGCCCTCGAAGAGTAGTCGGTCTCCCGGTGGTAGATAGCCAGCTGCCATAGCCCGAACTCAGCGATATGGTCTTGCCAAGAAAGGTATTATCTTGTATCTTCCCACTCCCTCATGGCTATGTAGCTCAGCTGGTTAGAGCACATCACTCATAATGATGGGGTCGGTGGTTCGAATCCACCCATAGCCACCAACACATAATGGTCTCTGGCAGATTGTTGAAAAATGCTTACGCGGCACGATACGACGATAATAATCTACTCAACACTCGTGTATGCACCTGTACACTGTGTTTTTTCGCGGATTCTTGCCTCTCACTCCCCTGAGACTTTCTCAATAACCTGTCAGCGCCAATATCGACCCCAGACGTAAAGAACTTGACCTACGCATAAGGGGCCTGTGTAGGCCCATGATTCCCTGTGTACACGGTTGTTTATCCTTCTAGCTCCTCTCCTTATTGGCGAGGGTTGCTTGGTTGCGGTGAATTTCTGTAACGTGGATAATTAGTAAGTCCGATATACTGTCCCGCCCCAATATAAAAATTTGTATTCGGGATTATTTCTACATAAGATTCTTTAATTTGTTCTTTTCCAGTTGCCGTGTCTTTAACAAAATAATTCAAATACCCTCCACCAGTTATTGCCTTGTTTGCCATAAGTCGAATAAAAAAATTACCTCGATA
This sequence comes from Gammaproteobacteria bacterium, assembly GCA_011052285.1. GTDB lineage: Bacteria > Pseudomonadota > Gammaproteobacteria > Arenicellales > DRJH01 > DRJH01. The sequence continues at coordinate 20,183 of DRJH01000202.1, read as the reverse complement.
ATCTTTTCTATTTGAGCCATCATTCCCAACGGCATTTGGTTCTTTGGGGTTAGCAATGATATAATTATTCGTAAAATCATTAACAAAAAAATATCCTGTTTTATCGTCCAAAAAATCAGCATTGGCGACAAATTTTCTTATCAAAGCCGTATCCACCTTTCCGTCACGATCAATTACTATTCCTCCTAATCCTGTTGCTGCAGCTTTAACTACATTTTTTATTGTTAGTCGAAGTTCTTGTGCCAGTTTGCCTGGTGATACAGTATCTTTTTCTTGTTTATTACTACAACTGCTGATCAGCAATAATAACAGGGAGAATATCATAATATTATTTTTCTTCATTTCTAATCCTCAAATTTTAAAGTAAAATTAACTGCTCACCTTGATATGCCTTGTTGAAGTATTCCACATTTATTCAGGATGGTTTCGCAAGCTTAATGATAAATGATAAATGATGAATATATCTTTTGGCGGCACAGTTGGTTTTACCTTGGCAATGTGATGTGTGCCCTCAAACCCTTGGGTCGAAGATTCGAGAGGGTAATTTCTCCACCGTGTGCATGAATGATCGATTGAGAAATACTCAGGCCCAGGCCGGAACCACCGGTTTGTTGATTGCGTGATGGTTCGAGACGGTAGAAGGGGGAAAAAACCTCTTGTAGTTTCGTTGCCGGAATGCCGGGGCCATCATCTTCGATGACGACCTCAATTGCAGTTTTTTTCTGTGTCATTTGCAGCCGGGCATTGCCGGCGTACTTGAAGGCATTTTCGATTATGTTCGAAAATGCCCGTTTCATGGAAGTGGACCGGCATTTGTAGAGTAATCTGTCTGGAAGCTTTCGTTCGGTTATTAGGCCCCGGTCATCCAAATCAAGACAGATGCTCTCTAAAAGTGCTGAGATATCAACGGTTTTATTTGGTTCGGTTCTGGAGTTTTCCCGGGCAAGTTGCAAGGTTGAAGCAATCATGTTCTCCATTTCGTCGAGTGTGGCTATAGACTTCTTTCGCTCTTCTTCCTCTTCGATAAACTCAGAGCGCAAGCGTAGCAAGGTAATTGGAGTTCGCAAATCATGAGATATAGCGGCCAGCATGTGGGTGCGGTTGTCAATGAATCTCTGCAAGCGTCCCTGCATCTTGTTAAATGCCTGAGTGGCCTGTTGCAGCTCCACCACGCCCTTAACAGGCAGTGATGGCGCATGCACATCTTTACCCAATCGTTCAGCTGCATGTACAAATTCTCGCAAGGGGGTGGTTAGCCTGCGGACCACCCAGACGGTCAGGATGACGATCAATAAGCCCATGAGAGAAATTGAAAAAATAGCCCGTTGAGACCAGAAGGGGGGAGATTCCGGTATGCTGCTGGCTATATTCAGCCATTGTTTGTCACGTAGTTGTACGGTAATCTTAACAATTTGGTGGGGGGAAGATTCCACTTTGAGGGTGGCCGCAGCTCCTGTGTGGAGGGTATCGTTTGTAGTCCGACCGTTATTAATTTGTATAAAAACTGGCCCAATTGTGTCCGGTTTAAATTTCTCGGTCAGAAAACGTTTGATCTCCAGCGTTTGGGCGGTGGTATCGCTGTAAGTCAGCATGCTTGCTGTAGTCAGGATAATCCGAAAAGAGGGTTCGCTTAGCGATGTGGCGATAAACGCTCTATCGGCTGCCGGAATTTTGTTCAGCAGGCGAGAGACGCTGGCCACCCGCTGAGCAATATGATGCCGGCTCATCTGGTTCAGTATATGTGTCCGGTCACTGGAATAGATCAGCATACTGATCAGGTGCGAAAACATCAGTCCTGTCAGCAATACCAGTGTGGTCTGGCCAGCGAGGGTTCTTGGCAAGAATATTTTCAAAATCAGATAGCGGCAGACCGCGTCACTGGTGGGGTGAAAATATAGCCACCCCCCCAAACAGTCTTGATAATGACCGGTTGCTTGGGGTCCTCTTCGATCTTGCGTCTCAGTCGGCTGATCTGGGTGTCGATACTGCGGTCGAAGCCGATGGCTTGACGGCCTCTGGCCAGGTCGAGTAGCTGGTCACGGCTGAGCACACGCATGGGATGTTGAACCAGGGCGAAAAGAAGGTCGTATTCACCGGTGCTGAGGGGAATAACGATATTCTCACTTGAAATCAATTCACGCTTGGCGAGGTCGAGTTCCCATCCAGAAAAAAAATAGTTCTTCGTATCCAGCTCATCCGGTTCTGTTGGCAGTTGCTGGGTTCGCCGTAGAACTGCTTTGATACGGGCCAGTAATTCACGTGAGCTGAAGGGTTTGGCCAGGTAATCGTCAGCACCCATCTCGAGTCCGAGCACACGATCAATTTCGTCACCTTTTGCGGTTAACATGATGATCGGAATGTTCGATGTGGTACGTAGCTCACGACAGAGGGTGAGGCCATCCTCTCCGGGCAACATGACATCGAGAACAATCAAATCGATCCGGCTTTCACTCAATATCGTGTGCATGAACTTACCATCCAGTGCGGTACTGGCCCGAAAGCCACCCTTGATCAGAAATCGACTAACGAGATCCAGAATCTCCACATTGTCATCAACAATCAGTATGTGTGGTAAGTCGTTCATTTGTTCGTAGTCCATAGGTTGGCCGAGATGGGGATTGGAGTGAGGAGAAGCTGCTTGAATGCAGCAACTGTACACAGCGCAAGATGCTTTGTTCGAATTAAATTGTGACAAAGTGCGACGAAAGACAAGCCTGATACAATCAGTTACAAAAAAGCCGTAACACGACATATTCAAGACACAATTATCGAGCTAAATCATATCCAGATCTTACCACGCAGCAGGTTGTGGATTTCTCGAATCGACTGGTTGCTGTAGCTACCGGAGCATTGATATGGATATTTTATTGCAGTTGCTGCTATTTGGCGGGCTGTTTTTTGTGATGATGAAATTTGGTTGTGGTTCACATGGGGCGTCGCATGGTAAGCACGGTGAAAAAGGGGCTCAAACTACAGGTGGTTGCTGTGGTGGGGGTGGTGACAAGAGTAAGGACAAACAGGAGTCACAGCCACCCGCAAAGGATGTCGACCCAGTATGTGGGAAAACGGTGGCGACAGAGCAGGCAAAAACCAGTTTGCACGGTGGTTTGGTCTATTTTTTCTGTTCGTCCTCTTGCCGGGAAAAATTTGAAGGGCAGCCGTCTTTGTATACCAGTTTGGAAAATCCGCCCAGCCCAGCACTTCTCGAGGCTCGACACGCTACAGATTAAGCATTGTAACTGCGCACTGTAACAATGAAAGCTACCGTTGAATTCTTCAGTCCCGATCTTCAGCGGATTTATCAGCAAGCCGGGCACACCGGGTTGCCAATCGGGTTGGCAGCTGAGCCCGCATTTGAGAATCGGCTCCAGAACCTGCGGATCGGCATTCGTGGGATGAACTGCGCTTCTTGTGTGGTCCGGATTGAAAAATCATTACGGAATGTCTCCGGAGTGACTGCTGCCGTGGTAAATTTTGCTACTGCAACTGCATATATCTCCTATGACCCATCGAAAATACACCGTAATTCTTTACGGCAGGTTATTGTGGATAGTGGTTATGAGGCGGTGGATCCAACGCCAGCTACTGTTGATGGCATCGATCACAAAGATGCGGAAGCGGCTCAGGAATACCAGACTTTGATGCGCAAATTTTGGTTTGCCGTGGCGATTTCTCTCCCCAATATTATTTTCATGTATCCGGATATCATTCCAGGCCTGGCCGCAATGATACCGTTTGAAAGTATCGAGCGGCGTATTGTCTGGGTCGTGCTCGGCCTCCTGACCCTGTGGGTATTGGCTTGGTCGGGATCTCAGTTTTTCAGGGGGATGATGACTGCACTTCGGCATCACGCAGCCGATATGCATGCGCTCATTGCAATTGGTATTTCAGCAACCTTTATTTATTCCGTACTGGCTACGTTATTTCCTGGTTTGTTTTCAGGTAAAACCGCAGCCGAGCCATTCTGGGATGTGGTGACCGTGGTCACTGCTCTGGTCGTATTGGGTTTGGCCATGGAGAGTAAGGTCAGGGCTCGGACCTGTGTAGTGATCCAGTCCTTGATCGGCCTGCAGCCAACTACAGCCAAGGTCTTGCGTGATGGCAATACAGAGGTCGGTATCCCGGTCGAAGAAGTCATTGTCGGTGATCGCATTCTGATTCGCTCCGGCGATAAAATCCCGGTCGATGGCAGTATTATTCTGGGTCGCAGTGTCGTTGATGAGTCGATGATTACCGGGGAATCGACGGCGGTGGAAAAAATGCCTGGTGCCGAAGTTTTTGCTGGCACCATCAACGAGGTGGGTAGCTTTCAATTCCTTGCCACCAGGGTTGGCAAGGAGACCGCACTTTCCAATATCATCTCCAGGGTTCAAGATGCTCAGAACTCCAAAGTGCCGGTACAGCGCTTTGTTGATCAGGTTTCTGGCTACTTTGTGCCGACTGTCCTATTGCTTGGGGTGTTTGCTTTTGTGGTCTGGTATGGCTTAGGTCCGCAGCCCCGGCTGGTTTTTTCCCTCATTATCTTGGTGACGACATTACTCATTGCCAGCCCCAAAGCACTGGGGCTGGCGACCTCGACCTCCCTGATAGCAGGTGTGGGCAAAGCTGCACAACATGGTATTCTGATTCGCTCTGGGGACGTTTTGCAGACTGCCCAGAGGCTGAATACAGTTATTCTGGACAAAACCGGAACGATTACTCGCGGCAAGCCCGAGCTGACCGATGTCATCGTTATGCCCGGTTTTGATGACGACGAAATATTGAGTCAAGTGGCAGCACTGGAACGTAGTTCCGAACACCCCCTCGCTGAAGCTATAGTGAATGGAGCATTTAGCAGAGGCCTGAGGCTTTCTGAGTCCACAAACTTTATGGCAATCGCCGGACAAGGCGTCAGGGGGCAGGTGGCAGGTCGCACGGTGGTGCTCGGGAACGCCAAATTACTGCGAGAAAATGCTGTTGAGACAAGAGGGCTCGAAGATGTTGCAGAGGCCCTCGCCCCGCAAGGGAAAACGTCGGTACTGGTAGCTATTGACGGGCAGCCCGCAGCGATTATTGCAGTAGCCGATCAGATCAAGGAAGATTCCAAAGTTGCAATTTCCATGTTAAAAGAAATGGGGCTTGAGGTCATTATGTTGACCGGTGATAACCAGATGACCGCTCAGGCTATTGCCGCACAGGTGGGCGTTGGTCGCGTATTGGCTGAAGTTTTGCCCGAGGAGAAGGACCGGCAGGTTCAAGCATTGCAGCAGGAAGGGAAGATCGTCGCAATGGTCGGTGATGGTATCAACGATGCCCCTGCCCTGGCCAGCGCAGATATTGGTTTGGCAATCGGGGTCGGTACAGATGTTGCTTTTAAAGTCAGCGATATAACCCTGATTAAAGGAAATTTAATGGGTGTGGCCACGGCGATTGATGTCAGCCGTGCCACCATGCGCAATGTGAGACAGAATTTGTTGGGTGCCTTCGGCTATAATCTGGTGGGTTTGCCGATTGCAATGGGTGTATTTTATCCCCTATTCGGCGTACTGATATCACCAATTCTGGCCAGCGCAGCGATGGCCTTAAGTTCAGTGACAGTGGTCAGCAACGCCAACCGGTTACGGTTTTTCAAGCCCATAGGAATACCAACATGAGTCACGACCGGGGTACTGGTGCTGAGCCGGTTGGTTGCACAGAAGTCCGAGTGGCCCACATTGAACCGATTCTCGTGCAGCCTCTTAGTGAATCCCTAACCTTTATCCAGGAACTATCGTTATGAAAATAAAACCTTCTTTATTGGCAGCCGCATCACTAGCCATAGCCAGCCCGGTTTTTGCAGCGCCGCTGGTCTATGTGCCCATGGGTGTGGCCAATCAGATTATCATTATCGATGCAGCTAAAGACCAGGTGGTTGGTAAATTGTTGGGAGTCTCTAACTCACACGCTCTGGCTGCCAGCGCCGATGGCAAGATGTTGATTGCCGGGAGTGCTACCATCAACCCAACAGCTGACGGCTTGCCTCCCAAGCCCACCGGCATGTCGGAGGCAGTCCACAAGTCGCATCATTCAGGCATGTCGGGCAAGTCGATGCCAGGTAAGTTGATGCCAGGTAAGTTGATGAATATGTCCAGCAAGACAATGCCAGGCAAGTCGATGCCAGGTAAGTTGATGAAGAAAGCCGAACCCACCAGCAGCAGTTTGTCTGTTATTATGACAGCCAGCAACTCAGTGCTCCGTCGCATCGTAATTCCCGGTATTATACACCACGCCATGATTACCCCGGATGGCCGCTATGGTGTCGCCACGTTGCCGACAGCCGCAGGGGTCAGCATTGTCGATTTGCAAAAGTTTGAAGTGCTCAAAACGGTGCCGACGGGACCCGTACCGAACTATGCGGTTGCCAGTCCGGATGGTACTTATGTATATGTCAGCAATGCAGGCAATGGCACGATCAGCAAAATTGAAACTACCAGTTGGCGTGTCGTCCAGAATATCAAGGTTGGCAAAGAGCCGGAACACATGGTGATTTCTGCAAAGGGAGACAGGCTCTATATCGGCAATGTCGGTAGTGGTTCAGTTTCGGTGGTTGCAACCAAAACCGGCACTGTGGTCAAGACCTATTCACTAGGTGGACGGTTGCATGGCATTGATTTGTCGAAAGATGGCAAGAATTTGTATGTGTCTGTTCGTTCAAAAAACAAACTGGTCGCGATTGACTTGAAATCCGGCGGCGAAAAAGAGCTCTCCCTGACTCCACAGCCCTATCACCTGGCGGTTATCGGTGATACCGGCAAGCTGTATGTATCCAGTGCCAAGAAAGACCTGATCTGGGTGGTTGATCAAAAAAGTCTGAAAATGCAGGGTCAAATCAGTGTACCCGGAACCGCCCATCAAATGGCCATCCTGCCTGCAGGTTGAAAAGCATACAACAAAACCACACCGTTAATGTCCCATATCAGAACTTCTGCGGTGGTTTGATGATAAAATGACCGGCACGATGACCTCTGGTGATGCTGAAGCAGAATCATACGACTTTAATAGTCACACAACTGCATGGTAGTATCCGGGGCGAGTTAACCGCTCAGTTTTATCATTATTTTAATTAATACTATTAGGAGAGTTAGTATGAAACCTGTTAAATATCTTGTCATGGCCGGCTTGCTTACGATCAGCACTGGTGTTTTCGCGGGCACTACCGTACATCTGACAGCCACTGATTTCAAGATCGCCAGCGACGTTAGTAAATTCAAAGTCGGTATTCCGTATCACTTTGTCGTCAAGAACAGTGGTGAGCTTGCTCATGAGATCATGTTGTCAAAGCCTATTGCAGCCGGTACCGGGATGACGATGGCACAAATGGATAAAATGGCTCTGGGCATGGCTGATGCTGAGGATTTACAGCCTGGAAAAACGGTCAGTTTTGATTACACGTTCAAGGCTGGCGACCTGGCCGGACCTCTGGAGCTATCCTGCCATTTGGAAGGCCACTATGAAGCGGGCATGGTACTTCCCATTTCCGTAACGAAATAGCTTCTAGCACAGGGAAAACTGCACGCATTTGATCAGCAAAAGGGCTAAGCGGATATTGGCATAACCTAGTGAAGCCTGAATCCTCATCCCTGTATTGCTGTAAATGCGTGCAGTAGTGACTGTTCATCACCGATTTGAATAAATTCCAAACATGAGTCTTACCAAACAAATCTCACTTTTTTCGTTGCTGTTATTACTGGCCGCCGGTTTGATCTTCTATATTACCGGGAACAAAACCCAGCCCGAAAGTATGATTCCGGTCACGGTCAAAGTTCCGAAACTCAGCTTCAAGGCTGCCAACGGAAAAATACTGTACGATGCGAACTGTGCGGCTTGTCATGGTGCCAATGGTGCTGGCACACAGTCGGGGCCCCCGTTTGTGCACACTATTTACAATCCTGGCCACCATGATGATGCAGCCTTTTACAGGGCTGCCAGTCAGGGGGTTCAGAGTCATCACTGGAAGTTTGGAAATATGCCGCCGCGTCCTGATGTTACCCGGGCGCAGATAAAAGCCATTGTGACCTATGTTCGTGAATTACAGCTGGCCAATGGTATCACTTATAAAAAACACACGATGTGACCTATGTTACTTGATGTATTGGACAATTTATCCCGCCTCCTGGCGGCTGCTTCGGTGGCCATGTTTGCGGTCTATTTTTATGACTGGACCACACCCTTTTCTTTCAGACGAGAACTCAGTGAAAAAGATAACCCGGCGTTCGGTATCAATCTTGCGGGGTATATCTTTGGCGTCATTCTTTTGATTCTGGGGGCTACATCCACCGGAACAGAAGCACTATCGCATCCACTGGATATCGCTGTTTTCGGTACTTTGGCTGTGCTGCTACTGCGCTTGGGTGCCGTTCTGACGGATAAGGTGATTTTGTCGAGTTTTTCGGTCTGGAAGGAGATTAACGAAGATAAAAACCTTGGCACGGGGTTTGTGACAGCCGGGGTGTTTGTCGGCACCGGCGCGATACTGAACGGTGCATTGTCCGGAGATAGCTCCGGGATACTCATGGGGGTTCTGACCACGCTAGGCTATTTTCTTCTGGCGCAACTGATACTGGTCATAGCCAGCTATGTTTATATCCGGCTTATTAAATATCATCACAGTGACGGCACAGTTCTGGGTGTTCTTGAGGAGCTGCGAGACCGGGACAACCCGGCGGTCGGTTTATCCTTTGCCGGTTATATTGTTGGTGTTTCTCTGGTCGTTTCCGCCGGCATCAGCGGTACAGATTTCACTTCGTGGCCGGCTTTGTCAGAGGCACTGCTTACTTTACTGTTTAGCAGTATTTTGGGTATTGTCGTCATGTTGATCATTCGGCCTTTTGTCGATCGGGCGGTGATTCCCTATGCGGCAGTCAGTGATGAAGTCGGAGAGCAGAAGAATCTGGCGATTGCCGGAGTGAACGCGACCTTCTACATCGGGCTTGGGTTAATATTACATGGCCTTACGGCCTGAAGTGGGTGACAGCATGTTTTCAGGAACGAGTAAATCGATGAAACAGATCTTGATCTTGTTCATTCTTGGGGTATTTGTTCTCTCCATGCTCCCGGTACAGGATGCCGAGGCACGCCGAGGATTTGGGAGTGGCTTTGGTCGATCCAGCTTCGGTAAATCCAGTTTTGGGTTTGGTCGCCGCAGTGGTTTCAGCAGAACTAGTAGCAGGCGATCTTTCTGGGGGCGATCCTCGGTTCGGAGCAAATCTTCCCGGCGTTGGAGCGGGGGCAATGTTGCCCAGCGAGTCGGTACCAGCGGTAGCGTCTTCACTTCCCGCAAGCAGGCGACAAGTGCCTATCAGAAGAATCTCAAAACCCGTTGGAAAAGCAAACCCTCGTCACGGCCTGCCTATGTACCACGACGCTACTCCAGGGCCGGGCGGAATTATGATGTCGTTTTCCGCAACGGCAACTATGGCTACTGGGGGCCGGGTCGTACCTGGTTTGCACTGGCCGCCGGAAGCATGCTGGTGAACAGCACTTTGATGGCTAATCGTGGTTATTACTACGGTACACCGCAGTCGCGCAATTCGAGTGGCCTGAGTCTGTTCTTGTGGTTCCTGGCCGGCTTTTTGTTGCTGAACTTTATTGGCAAAAGATTCAGGCGTTTTCATTAAACCGATATTTCAATGGTTAGTAAAATCTGACAAGTGGATTGTGATGTATCTAAGTGAGATAAAACAGAATAGTACGGTACAATTTTCTGAGCCTACGATGATGGAATACTACGGCGGAATTGCCGAGTTTCTGGTTCGCAAGGTACGACACCTCGAGCACCAGCACTTTACTATGACACAAGCCTTTGTATGGCATGCAAAAAGTGACTCAAGCCTGCTTTTACTCAACCGCCTGACTCGTGGCGAAGCTGAGGGCAATGATGTAATCGCGGTTTTTCAGCAGGATCATGCAGGTTCGGTTGCCGAATTGGGAAGTCAACATCTGGATGCAGATCATGACAAGTTTGCGGCTGAGTTCAAGGCAAGTTACGAAGAACCCGGTGAAGAGCCCTATACCACCGACTACAAGCTGGTGGCTTCGGAAGAATTTCACGGCATCAAGGATCTGGATAAAAAAGGTCCTTACCTCTCTCAGGCGCTGTACGACAGCCAGGATGAAGAAACCTTTTATCTGGCGTTGGTTGAGTGGGAAAAGGATTGGCTCACGGTTTGGTATGGGATGGAATTGCGCAAAGACCAAATCACATTGCTATAGCAGAAGAATCTTGAACATTCTGCTATCTGCTGCCTCCAACGAGGTTTCACCTATCAATACCGACTTTTCTATATGAGGAAAAACTATGGCTATTAATCAAACATTAATTACCCAAAAAGAGGTGCAAGTCTGTATCCAGATCAAGGATTTGCTGCTTGACTTGGGAATCGGGTTCACCCCTACTGACCGTCCCGATCTGGTGATCGTGACCGAGCCGGAAACCAATATCCCCATTACCCTGGATGCCGAAGAGACCGTGGTGTGTTTGCGAGTACAGGTTTGCCGGGAACGCGAAGATAAGGCGTTTTATCAAAAGCTCCTGCAAGCTAATGCACAGATTGCACATGGGCACTTTCAGATTGAACAAGGCCAGGTGATCCTGGCGGACAATTTGGAAACAGAGAATCTGGATGCCAATGAACTGGAGGCTTCGATTGCCTCATTGGTGACCGCACTGGTGCGCAATGCGGACTGGCTGGAATAACGGGCTGACTACAATTTTACAGAGGATTATTGACCATGAAATTATTAACTACCGTATTTCGCTGGATCAAAGCGAAGGATGCAGAGCAGTCAGAGGCCATTGAAAATGCCAATGCTGCTTCCTTTGCCAAACAGGATTTGGAACAGCTGGAAAAAGACCGCGATGTCGCGCGTAATGCTGTGGCTAGCATCAAGGCGGAGACTGCCCAACTGGAACGGGATGTGCGGGCAAAGAAGGCTGCAGTTGCGGCCAAGACAGCAGATGCCAAAGCGCTGCTTGAGTCTGGCAAAGAAGAATTGGCGACCCAGGTCTGCGCTCTCATCGAAGGTATGGAAGGGGAAATCCCGGTTCTTGAAGATGCCCTACAACAGCAGCAAGCCTTGTGTGCTCAGCAGGAACAGCAGTATCAGCGACTCAATCAGGCGGTCAGTGATGCGCGTAGGAGTCTGCGCATGATGCAAACCATGGAATCTGTAGCTGCCAGTACCGAAAAAGCAGCGAGTGTCAAGATTGGTGACGGCAGCAGTGCGTTGGCACGCTTCAAAAAGCGTGAAGCTGTGATCCGACGACGCCTTGACCAGGCGCAAGCAGCCTCTGAGCTTGGTACACCCGTTGAACAGCGACTCGAACAGCAGGTTGAATCTGCACTGGGGACTGGGCAGGGTGCATCGGTTCTGGCCAGGTTGAAAGCCGGTAGCTAGCAGACAATCCACCATAAAATTTACCGGACTAATGATTAGGTAACGCTACATTCTGCAGGGGTGGCATGGGTTAATGGACTTAACCCTCTGCATTGCCCATTATTCTTCTTGACGCGAATGCTGGATCTTCAGGTTAGATCCATTTGCAGCAAATGGGCAGGATTACGAACCTTTGCCCTTGACCGCACACCAGTCATCGGCTTTGATCCCGTGCAACAAGGCTTTTTCTGGCTTGCCGGTCAGGGCGGCTTTGGTATTCAAACCGCTCCCGCAATGGCCCGCTTGGCCAAGGCGCTGGCTACCGGTCAGGCACTACCGGAAGATTTGCGGGCGGCTGGAGTATCGGAACAGGCGCTGGAACCCGGGCGAGAGTTTTTGCAGCCACCCAAAGGATAGAATCAAGTACGGGTTGATTGTAGAATATAGAAGAATAATGTCGGCGAGCTAGAGGGGGAGAGATTATGGCAACTGTGAAGAAAACCGATGTTGTGATTCTGGGTGCGGGCTCGGCGGGATTGTATTCCCTGCCGCAAATACGGCGTGCTGGCAGGTCGTTTATTATGTTGGATGGGGGGGTGCTGGGCACGACTTGCGCTCTGGTGGGCTGTATGCCCTCGAAGGCTTTGATTCAGATCGCTGATGACTTGCAGCGAACGCAGCTTTTTGCGCAGCAAGGTTTGCTGGGGGCGGAAGAAATTACAGCGGATATTCCAGCCGTATTGTCTCGGGTTCGTTCCCTTCGGGATCGGCTTTCGGGTGGGGCGATACGGCATACCCTGCAGCCTGAAGGTGGGGAGTTTTTGGCTGAAAATGGCTATTTCAGCGCTCCTGGTCAAGTTCAGGCCGGAGAGTACCTCATTGAGGCAACATCATTTGTCATTGCCACCGGCTCGCGCCCGATTTTACCGACACCCTGGCAGCAGTTTGGTGACCGGGTATTGACCACGGACTCGTTGTTCGAGCAACAGGATCTGCCGCAACGGATTGCCGTGATTGGCCTTGGTGCTATCGGGTTGGAACTGGGCCAGGCTTTGTCCCGTCTCGGTATTGAGGTTCACGGTTTTGATCAATTGCCACAAATTGCCGGTATATCGGACCCTGAAATTGAGGATTTTTCCTACGCGGTTTTCCACCGTGAATTGCCGATGACACTGGGTGTTCCCGCACAGATCACAGAGCTGGATGAACAACTGCTGGTCAGTGCCGGAGATACCCGGTTTGTTGCTGACGCTATTTTGGTGGCTATCGGTCGTCGACCCAGGCTTGATTCCCTGCGACTTGATCAAGCCGGTATTACGCTCGGCGAGGACGGTTTGCCCGATTTTGATCCGGCTACCCTGCAGGTCAGGGGACATCCGGTTTTTTTGGCCGGGGACGTCAATGCCAGGTTGCCGTTGTTGCACGAGGCTGGGGATGATGGGCGTATTTCCGGTGTTAACGCCTGTTTGCAGCAGCCTTTGGCCTTCACTCGCAAGGTCCCTCTATCCGTGGTGTATACCGACCCGCAGCTATGCCATGTTGGCGCCCGCTATGAAGCACTAAAAAATTCTGACTTTGTCGTTGGCGAGGCTGATTTTGAGTCCCTGGGCAGGGCCGTGGTCATGGTGCGTGCAGAAGGATTGCTCCAACTTTATTTTGATCGCCAGTCACGGCTTCTCGGAGCGGCGTTATTGGCACCTGGGGCTGAGCATCTGGCGCATTTTTTGGCACTGGCGATCGACCGGCAAATGACCGCCGGGCAATTGCTGAAAGTGCCTTATTACCATCCCTGCCTCGAGGAGGCATTATATACTGCTATTCTTGACGCCTATCAGCAGCTACAAGGGGAGCCAGCTATTCCCGTGCAGTTGAAGGTGGAGTAATCCGGTTTTGGAAACCGCTGCGATACTACAACCTAATAATTACGGATCCAGTTGGCTTGTCAGTGCGCGGGGCAAGGTGTACCTCGCTGGCAATGGCCATCGTCCTTAGTCCAGTGCGAGTACTAAGGCCCCTACAGGAGAGCCAGCCACGATGATCGAGACCGGTCCACGCGAAATCGATGTTCCTTATCGGCCCATCCCACTTGAAGTCCCACAGGGGATGAAACCAAACGAATTCTTTAATTCTCCGGAGAATATCAGGGACCTGATTCAGAATAATGGTCTGTTGAGCAATGAAGAAGATTTGCTGTTGTATAGAAAGGCCATCGGTCATTCCAATGTATTTGATTGTTCGGTGATCTACAATACCTCCAAAAGCATCCTGAATCCTCTGGGCCGCCCGGTCAGACGAACACAGTTGCCGGCAAAGGTGAAGCATGTCTGGAATCGCATGAACCAGGTGATTGTAAGCTTTATGCTCGAGCATTATCCAGATCCGCTCAAACATCTGGTGCTGACCGGTGAAGCTTCGCTGGATGCTACCTGGCCGCTCACTTCTGCGGGTGTCCCCAGTATCAGGATGCTACATAACCATTTCATGGTATTTGATTTCGATGCATTAAGGCAGGCCAGGTTGGCCAACAAAGACAACCCAAATCTTACCGATGGTGGGCAAAACAGCCTGTTTTCAGTCTATATGCAGGATGTCTATCTCGAGTTTTTGGCCACACTGGATTTGAAAATACTCAAACCTGTTACCGGAAATAACGCTTGCCTGAAACTGACAGGATATCCGCAGGGGTTGCCCAGTTGGGAAGTTCGGGGGGGTCTTGGCAGTTTAAAAAACATTATTTTCTGGCGAGAATATGACCTGGTGTTAAAAGGATTTCTCGATTTTTACCGGGCATTTTTTAATCAAGTATCCAGCCGAAATGCCGGGGTTCCTGAAGACGCGTACTTTCCTCATGAAATCGAGCAAATTTTGCTGTTTAATAACGCGTTCCTTTCTGCGGCGAAGAAAGTTCGCGACAAATGTATCAAAAGTGCGATATATGCCAGTTCCATACGTTGGCAGCCTGCATTCAAACAGATGATTTATCGCAACGACGAGGGTCGGCTGATTGTCATTATCTCGCAGAATTCTGTGGGCAACGCCATTACCGAACTTCTCGGTGTAGTGATTAATCGGTTGCCGGATGCCGCAGGGTACGCTAGGACAGAGCCACAACTGACCGAAAAATTATTACAGCTAAGATCACGGCTGATTGAGGTCGATCTGGGATTTGGTATTCAAACCGGTAGTTGGACAGAAGGTGAATCATGAAAACTGCCTATATCACCCACAAGGATTGCCTCGGTCATAACATGTTTGCAGGCCATCCTGAGAACCCAGGGCGGCTTGTCGCCATTCGAGATCAGTTGCAAAAAGATCATCTATGGGACTTATTGCAACATTTTGAAGCACCCGAAGCGGATAGGGTGGCACTTTTACGTACTCATAATGCATCGTATATCAATCACGTTTTTTACCACGCTCCAACCTCTGAAGAGGCGTTGTTTGAAATTGATCCTGACACCCATATGAATAAGCACACCCTGCCTGCAGCGCTCAGGGCTGCCGGTGCCGGGATACTGGCCGTTGATCTGGTGTTGAAGAAAGAAGTCGAGAATGCTTTTTGCGCAGTCCGTCCTCCCGGCCATCACGCAGAGTCCAGCAAGGGCATGGGCTTTTGTTTTTTCAATAATATCGCCATTGCTGCAGCCTATGCGTTGGAGGTTGGCAAGTGTGAACGCGTGGCCATTATTGACTTTGATGTTCATCATGGCAATGGAACCGAAGAGATTTTTATTGAGGATCCGAGGGTTCTGATCTGTTCATCCTATCAGCATCCCTTTTACCCTTACAGCGGTTGTACAACGGTACCGGGCCATTTGATCAATAGTCCTTTGCCACAAGGGACTACCGGGCCGGAATTTCGCATGCAGGTGCAAAGCGTCTGGTTGCCTGAATTGGAGGCCTTTGCGCCGCAACTGGTATTTATTTCGGCAGGTTTTGATGCGCACTGGCAGGAGCAGATCGCGCAGTTGCAGTTTGCAGAAGCTGATTACGCCTGGGTGACGAAAAAATTGCTACAAATTGCCAGGAGCAGTGCCCAAGGTCGCATTGTGTCAATGCTGGAGGGTGGGTATTCCCATGCCGCCCTGGGGCGAAGTGTTGTGGAGCATTTGCGGGTACTAATGGGGCTGGATTGATTGTCAACTCCATAGTGAACAAGGCCGGACCGGGCCATCCAGGGTGTTGTATGATGTAGGCAGCTTCCAGGTTGCGGGGCAGCGACCTAAATCCGCCGTTGTAATGGTGCAAGGTTATTGGAGGCGCATGGAAATTGTAATCTTGAGCGCTTTGGTGGCTCGAACCGCGGCCGCACTGAGTGATGGAGTAAAAATGACGACGTTACTACAAGTTCAGAATGTTTCGAAGTCATTTGGCGGTTTGCGGGTCATTCGGGACTGTGATCTGCAGGTACAGGAAGGCTCCATCACCGGGCTGATCGGGCCCAACGGGGCTGGCAAATCGACATTATTCAATCTTATTGCCGGAACCTCGGGTATAGACGAGGGAGCGATTTATTTTCGTGGTGAGGATGTAACCGCACTACCTGCCCACGACTTATTCAGCAGAGGCCTGCTACGGACATTTCAGATCGCCCACGAGTTTTCCAACCTTTCAGTATTTGAGAACCTGATGATGGTGCCGGGAGGGCAGGCCGGCGAAAGTCTGTTCAATGCCTGTTTTCAGCGCTCACAGGTGTTAGATGAGGAACGGGCACTACGCCAGAAGGCACAGGATGTGATTGATTTTCTGGTGCTTGGGCCGGTTAAAAATGAGCTGGCCGGAAATCTTTCCGGGGGCCAGAAGAAGCTTCTGGAGTTGGGCAGAACGATGATGGTGGACGCCAAAATGGTGTTGCTCGATGAAGTTGCAGCCGGGGTCAATCGCAGTCTGTTGCAACACCTGGCGACAAATATCGAGCGGCTGCAGCGTGAATTGGGCTATACATTTTTTGTTATCGAACACGATATGGACCTGATTGCCCGGCTTTGTGATCCGGTGATTGTGTTGAGCGAAGGGCAGGTGATGATGGAGGGTAGCATGGTTGCCGTACGGAACAATCCGGCGGTGGTCAATGCCTATTTTGGTGGTGGCTCGACGATAGCAGCAGAGCTTGTATGAGTACATTTTTGTAGCTCAGAGCAGTGCACGCCGGTTACGGTGGCACCCTGATTCTTAAAGGCGTCGACCTGCAGTTGCAACAGGGCCAGATCGGTGTTATCGCCGGCCCCAATGGTGCTGGAAAGTCTACGTTGCTCAAGTCGATCTTCGGATTGTTGACGGTTCATTCCGGGAGTATCCAGCTTGCCGGGGAGCTGATCACTAACGTGGAACCGAATGTTCTGGTAAAACGTGGTATGGCCTTCGTACCCCAGGAGAAGAATGTATTTGAAAGCCTGAGTGTGGAAGAGAATCTGCAGATGGGAGCGTACTTGCGCCGTGACAACTACAATCATCTGTTGGAGAAAATTTATGCCGATTTTCCGCCATTGGCGATCAAACGCAAACAGCCCGCCGGTGAACTGTCGGGCGGACAGCGACAGATGGTGGCCATAGCGCGGGCCCTGATGATGGAACCGCGACTGATTTTGCTCGATGAGCCAACAGCCGGATTGTCACCCCTGTTTATGGAAGAGATTTTTGCACAAATCCTCGGCATTAATGCCGATGGGGTTAGTGTCCTGATGGTGGAGCAAAATGCCCGCCAGGCGCTGACCATTGCGGACCAGGGTTTTATTCTCACTGCGGGAAAAAATCGTTACACCGACAGTGGTCAGCACTTATTGCAGAACCCTGAGGTGGCGAAAAGTTTTCTTGGTGGATGAAAGGTGATGAACAGGAGCGCTGATTGAACAAACTGGTATTTTTTGCCAACAAAGTGGTGATTTCCGGTTTCGCCATTGGCTCGGTCTATGCCATGGGTGCGATCGGGGTGACGCTGGTGTTTGCCATATTGCGTTTTGCGCATTTTGCCCATGGTGACCTGATGACCGTGGGGGCCTTCTTCGCTTATGCACTGACCGTTCTGTTTCCCACCGCTGGCGCCAGTCTCGGCCTGCCGACCGGGTTTGTGATGTTGCCACTGGCGATGGCGATGACGGCTTTGTTTGCCATGGCTCTGGACCGGTTGTTTTACCGCAAACTGCGAGCAAACGGGGTTAAGCCGGTGGTGATGGTCATGGCATCTATTGGAGTGGCGTTGATGTTGCAGGGCCTGGTTCGGTTGTTCGCTGGTACGGCTTCACGGAGCTTTTTTATCGCGGAGCATAAAGAGATTTTCCGCATCGCTCTGCCCATCGAGGGCATTACCCGCAAGCTGGTGATTACCGAGCCACAGATCCTGCTGGTGGTATTTTCTGTATTGGTGGTGACGGTACTGCATTTCTTTTTAACCCGCAGTCGCTTCGGCAAGGCGATGCGGGCGATGTCCGACAATGCCGATCTGGCCCGGGTGTCCGGCATTAACACACAAACGGTAGTGATGATGACCTGGGTTATCGCCGGTGCTCTGGCGGCAGCGGCTGGTGTGCTACTGTCATTGGATGTCTCCTTGAAGCCGGATATGAGCTTTAATTTGCTACTGCCAATTTTTGCCGCCGCCATTGTTGGCGGTGTGGGTAGTCCCTTCGGTGCGATTGCCGGGGCCTACATGGTGGGCTTCGCTGAAACCCTGGCGGTGTTCAACTGGTCGGTGCTGTTGCGGCCTTTGGCGGGCTGGTTGCCGGCATGGATCGAGATTCCGGTCAAGCTGGCGTTTGTGCCAACGGAATACAAATTGACCGTGCCGTTTTTTATCCTGGTGGTGGTATTAATCTGGCGGCCAACCGGTATGTTTCGGGGCAAAGTACTGTGACGACCAGGCTGGATCGCAGGCAGTTTATCCTATTTGCCAGCCTGTTGCTTCTGATCGTGCTGGTCTTCGCCGGTATGGGCTCAGCCTATGCGGTGAGGATGTTGGTGGAGGCCAGTTGTTTCGCTGTTATTGCCCTGGGGCTAACGATTCAGTGGGGGTATGCGGGTCTGTTTAATGCCGGTGTTATGGGCTTTATCGCTCTGGGTGGCTACATGGCCGTATTGTTCAGCTATCCGGTCAATGCCGCATTCTGGAATTCACAAGGGCCGGCCGCACTATTGGGGGTGGCAGGCCGTTTATTGCTTGGCATCGTCAGTATCGTACTGCTACGTCAGGTACACCGGATCGGGGTGGGGCGGCACTGGCGTAATGTGTTGCTGACGCTTGCCGTCATCGCTACCTACCTGACTTTTTTGACTGCGATTAACCCGGCTGCGGATTTAATCGAAGGACAGGCCGGCTTTATCGGTGGCCTGGGATTGCCTGTCGGCCTGGGCTGGCTCATGGGTGGGCTCGCTGCTGCCGCTGTAGGCTATTGGATTGGCCGTATCTGTCTGGGCTTGCGTAGCGATTATCTGGCTATTGCGACGCTGGGGATTGCGGAGATTATCAAGGCTTTTTTGAAAAATGCAGATTGGCTGACGCACGGAACGTTAACGGTTTCACCCTTGCCCTGGCCGGTTCCCACACCGGGAGAGATCGGCTTTGTTGGTGCACGCAGCGCCTTTCTGGCTTTGATGGTAGTATTGATTGCAGTGATCTACATGCTGTTGCAAAGGGCCTATCAATCCCCCTGGGGGCGCATAATCCGGGCCATTCGGGATAATGAGACTGCGGCTGCGGCCATGGGCAAGGATGTTAATCGGCGACGCTTGCAGATTTTTGTTTTGGGTTCTTTGTTAATGGGAATCGGTGGCGCAGCATTGGTCAGTTTCTCAAGAATTTTTGATCCTTCCGGGTTTATCCCCCTGCATCATACCTTTCTGCTCTGGGTGATGGTTATTCTGGGTGGTGCCGGCAACAACCTCGGTACCCTGTTTGGTGCTGTTCTGGTGTATATCATCTGGGTGATGTCGGAACCGGCCACACTGTTAGTATTTGATTTTATCCGTGAAACCGGCAGCCAGTGGTTCGACTGGGTGGCTCCTGCAGATCTGGATAGCCGGGCGCTGCAGATGCGGGTGTTCATCATTGGGCTCACGATTACCTTGGTACTGCGATTTGCGCCAAAAGGGGTGATCCCGGAAGAGGTGGTGAGACACTGATCAATTCAAGGGCCATTTGCGTAAAAACGGGATGTCTATACCTATCTGGAGCCACTGTCTATGGGCGGCACGGCAAGGGGATTTTTTTCTGAAGATATGCTACCTGTCATCCGCGACCGGATATTTGTTGAAGTATAAATTTCCGATCACAATCTCATAGCCCCAGTTTTCCAGTATGATCTGGCCGGTGAGATATAATTACTGACGATAGAGAGGAGCAGATATGTTGAATAAATCTCAAAGGGTACTGATTGCCATATCACTGGCCACAATGCTGGGTTCGGGTAGTGTCTTGGCAGACGTTAAAATCGGTTTTTTGGGTGGTTTTACCGGTCCCATTGAAAGCATGACGCCAGGGATAGTCGCCGCTGCCAAACTGGCAGTTGCACAGGTGAATGCACAAGGCGGGGTGCTCAATGGACAGAAAATCATAATGCCGCAGGCGGATACTACCTGTGTTGATGCGACTGCGGGTGCCAATGCCGCAGATCGGTTGGTGAACTCCGAGCAGGTACTGGCTTTGGTGGGGCCACTGTGTTCAGGTGTGACCATCTCTGCTGCGAATAATGTGGCCATTCCAGCGGGGGTGGTGATCATCTCTCCAGCTTCCACGTCGCCAGCACTGACTACGCTCAAAGATCGGGACCTGGTATTTCGAACCACTCCATCAGACG
>DRJH01000201.1 GCA_011052285.1 Gammaproteobacteria bacterium | reverse complement strand
TTTGCAGCAGGCGGCGGAATTGATGGTAGCCCAGATCGAGCCGTTGAGCGGCATCTTTTTGGACGTGGCGGCTGGCAGTCAAGGCCTTTTCCAGCAGGGATATTTCAAATTTGGCGACGGCTTCGGCGAAACCGACGACAGACTCAGGGGTGCGGGGTTCAGGTCCCACGACAGACCCCGGGCGTGGTGGCCGCCAGGGGCTATCGAAGGGGTCAATGATCACCTGGCTGATGGCGATATTGCCCCGCACGCCGTGGAATATGGAGCGCTCAACCACATTTCGCAGTTCCCTTACATTACCCGGCCAGGAGTAGGACAACAGGACGTCTTGGGCTCCCTGGGTAAACCCCGGGAAGGCGTTCAGCCCCAGATCCCGCGACACATCAAGCGCAAAACTTTCTGCCAGTGCCAGAATATCACCATGTCGACCCCGCAACGGTGGAATGGTGATCACATCGAAGGCCAGACGATCCAGCAGGTCGGCACGAAAGCTGCCGGCTTCAGCCAAGGCCGGTAAATCAATATTCGCCACTCCCACGACCCGTACATCGACCCGCAGGGTTTCGCTACCGCCGACCCGCTCGAATTCACCATATTCGATGACCCGCAAGATCTTTTCCTGAACAGCTGCCGAAGCGTTGGAAATCTCATCGAGAATAAGCGTTCCCGAATGGGCCAGTTCGAACCGTCCGGCCCGTCTTTTACTGGCCCCTGTAAAGGCCCCTATTTCATGACCGAACAGTTCTGATTCAAGGAGGGTTTCACTCAACGCGGCACAGTTGACTTTAATTAACGGGCCATTCCATCGCGCCGACAGATAGTGCAGCCTTGCCGCAAACAGCTCCTTACCGGTGCCACGTTCCCCAACCACCAGACAGGGACGGTTGATGGTCGCCAGATGCGAGCAACATTCGACGGCATCAAGGAAGGCGGGGTCTTCGCCAAGGATGAGGGGTAGTTGATCAGTCATTATACAATAATAGCTATAAACGCTAATATTGTCGATAAGTATTATCGATTATCGCTAATTTGCTAAACGCAATATTCTATAATTTGTTTATTTTCAATGGGTTGCGAACTTGGCACGCCTCCTGCAATGAAAGAAGCCGAGACATTCAACCAACCATCGAGGACGACATGACTATTTTTTCCCGACTGACCGACATTATTCACTCCAATATCAATTCTTTGCTCGACAAGGCGGAGGATCCCGAAAAGATGATTCGCCTGATGATCCAGGAAATGGAAGATACCCTGGTCGAGGTTCGCTCGACGGCGGTCAGGGCCATTGCCGACAAAAAGGAAATGACCCGACGCCTGGAAACGCTCGACGCTAGCGCTGCCGAGTGGCAGCTAAAGGCAGAATTCGCACTTTCCAAAAACCGTGAAGACCTGGCCAAAGGAGCACTGATCGCAAAAAATAAGCTCGTGGGTCAAGCCAACGGCTTACGTGCGGGATTGGAGGACGTTGAGGATTCTCTGAATAAATACAACAACGACCTGGGCCAGTTGCAATCCAAGCTGGATGAAGCAAAAACCAAGAGAAAGTCCATTGAAATCCGCATGAAGACGGCCCAAAAGCGGGTTAAGATACGCCAGACCCTGCACGATGGCCGGGTTGATGATGCCATGGAACGCTACTCGGTTCTGGAACGCCGTATCGATGAGCTGGAGGCTGACGCTGAAGCCTTTAGCCTGGGCAAGCAACGCACGCTCGATGAAGAATTTGTCGAGTTGGCGGCCGAAAATGCTATTGTCGATGAGCTTGAACAGATGAAGGCCAAGTTGGCCGAGAAACAGGGCAAGTCCTGATCGCACTCCTTGGATTTAAGTGAACTGGAAAAAAATGGGATAAATTATGGGTTTCTTGGGTTTATTGAACATCCCGCTCATCATCTTCCTGTCGGTTGGACTACCGCTATGGTTGATCTTCCACTACGTAACCAAGTGGAAACAGATGAGCCTGGCCGGGGCAGGCGATGGGCAAACGGTGGTGGATCGTAAAGAGCTTTTACGCCTGCGCGAAATCGCCGTTTCCCTGGAAGAGCGAATCGAATCTCTGGAAACGATTTTAGAAGCACAAGCCCCGCAGTGGAGAGAAAAATGAAACGCCGTTGCCGTCATCGCCATCACTTCTATCAGCACCACACATCGGGGCCCAGGAAATCCCGTGGTTTCATCAAACGTACCATCAAAGGACTGGCGAGGAAATTCGGCGTCTCGAAACGCACGGTTATTATCGGCTTCATCGTGCTGTTCCTGTTCACCAAGATTTTCACCTTGTTGGCATTTTTCCTGGCCTATTACTGGGTCAGAAACCCTGGGAAATTTGAAAACTTTTTTGATGCTACCCTGGAAAAAACCCGCCGTGCTTTTGACAACATGAAAGGCCGGACCAACTTCGGGGAAACCGTTGCGGCGTATGCTCCCGATGCCTCTTATGGTGCTTCTTATGGTAAAAATGAATTCGACTTCAGTGAATTGAAGCAAAAGTTTGATGACCTGGAAAAACGCACCAACGGCATAGAAGAGCAGGTATCATCAGACGAATACCAACTCAATAAGGAGTTTGACAATCTCCGATCCCCCTATAACTCTTGATCCCGCTGTCCACGGTACGAGCATGTAGAGCCGATGTGCCGCCCTCGGCTATCTGGCCATCAGTCCAGCAAGCCCTGTTCCTGATACCAGCGGGCAGTCAGACGCGCTCCTTCAGAAAAACCCACCTGTGGCGTAAAAGATAACAGCTCTTGGGTTTTGGTTGGAGAAAAGGTAAAACTCTTGCGAAAAAAGTCCATTCGTCGTCGGTGCAAGGGAGGCTGAATACCCAGTGGTCGCAGTGTCTTTTCCAGCACCGTAGCCGCCAGCAGAAATGGCCAAAGCGGCGCATGCAGATGCGGCACCGTCTTACCCAATGTGGTAGCGATAGCGTCAGCCATTTGCCGGGTGCTGACAGGATCGGGGCCGGGCATCACGAACACTTCGCCGCATGCAGCCGGCGTATCTGCGGCCTTGAGAATGCCACGAATCAAATCTTCAACATAGATCAGGTGGTGCAGGTTCTCACCGTTGCCGATGACAAAGAACATACCCTTGTTGATGGCCTTGAACAACTTCAGCAAGCGCCGATCTCCGGGGCCATAGGTTTCGGAAATTCTCACCACGACCAGCGGCAAACGGTCAGCATACGACAGGGCCAATTGTTCCCCATCACGCTTGGTCACTCCATAGATATTGTCCGGGTTCAGTGCGGACTGCTCATCGATAACACCATCAAGAATACCGTAGACGCCTATGCTGCTGCCATGCACAAACTGTTTGACCCGCGCTTGTACCGCAGCGTCGAGTACCGATCGGGTCCCCTCGATATTAACGTTACGAAAATGTGCATCAGCAACATTGGCCTCATGTTGGGCCGCAGCGAGATGCACCACCAACTCAACCCCGTCGAACCAATGTGAATACTGCCCCATCTGGTCCACAGCGACCAGATCAACGACCACCCCTGCAGCACGCAATGCTTCGATATTATCCTCTTCTGACGGGGTGTTTGCCTGGCCAAGGACATGCACCGAATCACCCTGCTGACGGCAAAAAAGGGCCAATCTGGAGCCGATAAAGCCGGTGCCTCCGGTGATCAATATGTTCATAACCAATCTCGGGATATTGTAGTTTAGTTCTGTTCGGTCAGTTCGCGAAGGGTAAGTTTTTCATAATGCTGTAAGGTGCGGGTAATTTCCTGTCGTTGCTGCACGGGACTCCAGCTGAGCTCCTGTGCCAGCAATGCTGCAGTCTGCTCCAGCGCGGCACGTCCGGGATATTCACCCGAGCCCATGTCCGTACGCCGCATGACCACATCATCCAGACGCATGGCCATTTCCTGCCGCGCCGCATACCGCACCTCGGCAATCAGTGTGTGGGTGCCGGTTATGAGCTGCAGATCTTCTACCGAGGATCCACGATTCATTACCTGCCGATACTCGGAACCGTAATTTTGCACCACTCCATCCATGATATCGGGATTTACCGTGGGAAAATCAGCGACCGCCTGCCGTGTTGAGGCCCTGATATCGTCAATAGCACCACCAAAAACGCGTCGACTGGCTGTGGCACCAGCGGGGGCCTTGCGTTGTAATTTTTTTACTACCAGATTCACGGCATCGATCGCATCAACCCGAGCCGTGGTATAACGCACACCGATCAAGGTCACGAGTCCCTGCAACTGATGCGTTTTCCAGTGATCTATCATTCTGGAACGCTTGCCGTAGCTCAGATTGACCTGTTCCGGGGCATTTTCACCAAACAGCACTTGCCCGGCATTCCACAAATTGACATCACTGTGGGTCAACTGCAGCGCCGGGTAGGCACCGTTGATTTCATCCAAAAAACCCTGTAAATCCGCCTCGGACACCCGCACCTCATCGGCTGAACCCCGATCGACAACATGCCAGACACCAACCAGCGAATACTGGCGCCAGGGTACAATGAATAGATGGCGAGCACTGCGGCTGAGAATAGCATCCGGGTCTTTGGTGCGTCCTTCGGCGGCCAGTGCGCAGGGCGAGTCGAAGATCCGCGGCACAATAAAGCAGGCATCCCGGGAAAAAGTGCTCGGTTTTGCAGGCTGCAATCCACCGGAACGACCAAGCAAGGCTTCCGACCAGCCACCAGAAGCATTGATGATCGTTCGAGCGTGAATAGTCACAGCATCACCCGTCAATTCATCAACAGCGTCCACACCACTGACCTGGCCGCCTTTTGTCAGAATCTTTTGTGCCCGCACATAGTTCGCAGCACACAATCCCGCAGTGGTGGCCGAGCGCAGGAAAGCCAGCACCAAGCGCGCCGTATTGTACATTTGGCCGTCATAGAATTTTGCCGCACCGGTCAAACCTTTTTGTTCAAGTCCTGGGAAGTCGGCAAGTACTTCGTTGCGACTCAAAAAGCTGCCGGATGGTACCTGACGTGCGGGGTCATCGACACCACGGTTACGATCCATGGTTAACCAATCATACAGTTTGATGCCGACGCCGAGAAATTCCTTGCCCTCCTTGCCATGGCCGTAGGTTGGCACCACAACCGGCAGTGGTTTAACCAGATGCGGCGCAATCTGCAGCAGAATCTTGCGTTCCCTGGCCGAATGCCGTAGTCGATAGACGTCACCATGTTGCAGATAGCGGATACCACCATGCACCATCTTGAAGCAATTGGCTGAGGCCCCATGACCGAAGTCACAAGCCTCGATCAAAGCCACTTCAAGACCGCGCAATACCGCATCCCAGGCTGCACAAATACCAAAGATGCCTCCACCCACGACCAGCAGATCAAAGGTCTGGGTGGAAAGTCGATTTAAATCACGTTGTAACGGCTCAGACATGCATTCTCCCGTATGCCATTAAACCCCATCTCCATGTCATGTGACCTCAAATCCGCTTCCCCTCACGACGACCCCTATTCACAGATGGCCTCCTAAGTGATTTATGTGCAGCTTTGGGGGCGTACGGATTTTCGTTACTACGTAGCTCAAGTCGTACCCGGGTTCCATCCAGTCCGAATGCACGGGTGAAGTAATTGGACAGGTAACGCAGATAATGTCCTGGCAGATGATCAAGTTGATTGCCGTGCACAATCACCCGTGGCGGATTTTTCCCGCCCTGATGCACATATTTTAGTCGAATTCGCCGTCTGCCAACCAATGGTGGTGTCCGTACTTCGATGGCTTTGGCCAGATGCCGGTTTAACGCTCCGGTTCCCAGATCACGCACTGCCGACTCATAGGCGGTCATGGCCGCCGGCATGATCTGATCCACTCCGGAACCATGCAGTGCTGAAATCATGCGTGGTTTTAGATAATTCAGAAATGGCAGGCGCCGGTCGATAGCACGGCGTAGATCAGTACGCTGCCTGACCGTCAAACCATCCCATTTATTAACCACCAGCACGATGGCCCGCCCCCAACGTTCCACCAAACCGGCCAGTGCGGCATCCTGGTCAACCACGCCAGTTCTGGCATCAAGTAGTAATAACACCACATCGGCTGCATCTACAGTCTGCATGGTTTTGACTACCGAAAGCTGCTCCAACGGGCTATTGATACGTCCCCGTCGACGAATTCCCGCGGTATCAATCAACTGGCAGCTCTGATCCTGCCATTCAAAGGGAATACACACACTATCCCGGGTGGTACCAGGTTGATCGAATACCACGACCCGGCTTTCTCCCAACAACATATTGGTCAATGTCGATTTCCCGACATTGGGCCGACCCACCAAAGCAATGACCGGATGAACGATCGCCTCTTCTTCAGTTGTCTGGGCTTGTGCGGGTAATACCTCTTTGAGCAGTGATGATATGCCATCACCTTGCAGGGCGGAAATCCGTTTCGGCAAACCCAGGCCCAAACCATAAAAATCCGCAGCAGCCGAGGCTTCGGTCAGACCCTCGGCTTTATTGACCACCAAAAATACTGGCTTTTCCTGGCGCCGCAGCTGGGTCGCAATCAAACTGTCAGCCGGCAACAGCCCGCATCTGGCATCCACCAGAAACAACACCACCGAACAATCTTTGAGTACCTGCTGCTGCTGTGCATTCGCCAAATCCAGGACCGGATCATTATCGCCCGATTCCATCCCTGCCGTATCCACCACCAGGAAGCGCCGCCCGTCCCTGTCGCCTTCACCATAGAGCATATCACGTGTCACCCCCGGGAAATCATACACCAGGGCACTACGCGAGTTTGTCAGGCGATTGAAAAGCGTCGACTTCCCAACATTGGGCCGCCCTAGCAAAGCGATTACCGGTTTCACAAATTAGCTCGCTACAGTCCGTCTATCCAGGGCCAACAATACGCATCATCAGCAACTTGCCACCCTGCGTCTGTACCAGAAAATTATCATCAACCGCTAATGGTTTGCTGGTGGCTGGCCCCGGCAAAACCAATCTTGTTAAGTAACGGCCATCCGACTTATTGAGTACGTGAATAAAATTACTCCCCCGCTCGGCCACCAGTAGATACTTGGAGTACACCGCCGGACCGCTCAAACGACGCCAACGCAATCCTTCCTGAACCCAACGCACGGTACCGGTAAGACGATCCAGTGCCCATATTTTTCCGGATTCATCACTGATATACAGTGAATCTTGATCGACAGAAAAATCTTCAAAGGTTGAAATTTTACGATTCCACAACAGCCGCCTGCTACCCAGCGCCAAGGCCATCACCTTGCTATGATAAGCGGCGACATAAAGTACCGAACCGAACAGCAGTGGGGTCGCATCGATATCGGTCAAACGTTCAATTTCATCACGGCCCCGTTTACTGCCAGCTGCAATATCCCATAACTGTTTTCCCGTCGAAATATCAACTGCGACAAGCTTACCATCGGCGTACCCGGTCAATGCTGCTCCACGGTAGACGACCGGACGTGACTGACCACGCAGTGTCAAGGCTGGAAGTGACCGTTTAAACCGCCACAGTTCGGTACCATCGGCCGCCGATAAGCCCACCAGATTACCGTCGATGGTGCGTACCAGCACAGTATTTTGAGACTGCACCGGCGCCGCCAAGATTTCATTACCCAGTTGGTGTCGCCACAGAACGCTCGCATTCCCAGGATCCACTGCGATGACCGCACCACCGGAAGCCAATAGCAGCTGACGAGGGGCAAGACCCGGGGCAGACGTAATCTGCTGTTTGGTGCGAAAGGAAAACAGTTGTTTCCCTGTGGCAGCAGTGATCGCTTTGGCTTCTCCAGCGCTGCCAACAGCATAGATAATTCCTTTTTGTAGCACCGGATACAGATACACATCCCGCCGTTGCCTATCTGCAGCCACTTGATTCTGCCATACCACTTTAGCTTTGACCGCCGAGGCCATTTCGGGCATGGCGACAGGTTGGCGTGTTAACTGCACACTACTTTTACCGCCGCCGCAAGCACCTAACAACAATGCCAAACTGAGTAACAAAAGTGCTCTAATCATTTTTGACTCCCGGCGTGATCACGCTTCATTACAAGAATATCACGATAAGATGCTGCCTGATCCAGGCTGGCCAAGGCGTCGGTATACGCTGTATAGGCCACCTTACGGCGGCCTCGAGCCATGGCAAGATCACCCTGCAGCTCGGCCCGGCGCGATGCAAAACTCTTACCCTTAACCTGTTCCAACAATGCTCCCGCTGCATCCCACTTGCGCTGCGCCAGCAGGAGCTCAACAAGCCGCAGTCGGGTCAGCATTGCAGTTGCCTTGTCTGCAGCATTATCGATTGCCCAGCGTAACTGATTTTCTGCGCTGGCAAAATCTTTTTTGTCGACACTGATTTTAGCCAGTAACAATGCCGCCTTCGCAGCATAACCGGAACCCTTAAAATCACTCATCAGGCGTGCACCTGCTGCGACTGCCTGCTCCGGCTTCTTGGTCACCACAGCGGAGGCAACTTGCTCGAACAGTACAGACGCCTCTTCCGCCTGGGATGTCTGATAATTACGCCAATAATTTACCCCAACCACAATGATTAAACCAAGTACCACACCAGCAATAATGGAATGACCATTTTTCTTCCACCAATCTTTCAGTTTGGCAGTTTCATCGTCCTCGTACAACAGTGGATCTGTCATGCTATATCCTCAGGCCCACTCGGGCATGTCGTGGGTTACTTATTATTTCGATACCGATCATTTCAATACCGGCAGCCTATGTGATTGCAGCAGTGTGGCCGCTTGTGACCAGGTAAGATGCTGCTGTTGACCATCCTGGCGCAGTGGTTTGACCGTCACAAGCTCCTGCTCAAGCTCCTCATCACCGAGAATCAAGGCATAACGGGCACCACTACGGTCAGCTTTTTTCATCTGTGCTTTCAATCCGCCAGCTCCACAGTGGCTAATTACCGCCAAGCCAGCATCTCGCAGTATTTCAGTCAGCCGTGGTGCCTGTATTCGGGCCGCCTCACCAAGCCACACCAAATAGGCATCAGTGACCTGAGTCAAAGCCTTGCGCTGCTGGCTCGGGATAAGTTCCATCACTCGATCCAGGCCGATCGCAAAGCCTGCTGCCGGGACCTGGCCACCACCCAATTCTGACGCGAGTTGATCATAACGACCACCCGCACAAACTGCGTTCTGGGCACCTAGCTGATCCGTGATCCATTCAAAAACGGTTGACGTATAATAA
This sequence comes from Gammaproteobacteria bacterium, assembly GCA_011052285.1. GTDB lineage: Bacteria > Pseudomonadota > Gammaproteobacteria > Arenicellales > DRJH01 > DRJH01. Next base: position 14,493 of record DRJH01000201.1, on the reverse strand, counting down.
TCCAGACCACGAACCAGTAGTGGATTCACCGTGTAGTTTATACCTGCCGTATCCAGCCTGGCTCTGAGTTCGCTAAAATGTGCCGCTGCCGCAATATCAAGATAATCAAGAATACGTGGTGCCTTGGCAATAATCGACTGCATAGCAGGATTCTTGCTGTCGAGTACACGTAGTGGATTTCGTTGTAAACGACGTTTACTGTCTTCATCCAGAGCATCTTTGCGGCTTTCCAGATAGTCCACCAAGGCAGCACGAAATTGTGTTCTTGTCGACTCCGAACCCAGCGTATTGATCTGCAACTCCAGACCTACAATACCCAGACGAGACCAGATTCTGGCAGCAAGTTGCAAGATCTCGGCATCCACATCAGGACCAGGCCATCCAAAAGCCTCCACCCCAAATTGCTGGAATTGACGGTAGCGTCCCTTCTGTGGTCGTTCATGACGGAACATTGGCCCACAGTACCAAAGTCGCTGACCACCCGCACGAAACAAACCATGCTGAATACCCGCACGTACTACACTGGCTGTACATTCAGGTCGTAACGTCAACGAATCTCCACCATGGGTGGAAAAACTGTACATCTCCTTTTCAACAATGTCGGTCTGCTCACCGATGGAGCGCTCGAATAAGGCCGTTTTTTCCACAATCGGCGTGCGCAGCTCCGCATAGCCGTACTGAGCTGCTACATTTCGCATAATTCTTTCTACCGAACCCCACTGTGCGGTTTGTCCAGGCAGGAGATCCCGCATACCGCGAACGGCTTCCAGTTTTATCGACATCACTATCTCGCAGAATCTGCAAGCGGCTTACCCACCACAAAGCGAACGAACATGCCGGTACCATTATCCTGAATCTGTACCGGCTTGCCACGGTACATGATACGGACACCCTGGCGGTTGCCAAGAAAGATTTTGAATGGTGGTGTGCCCTGTTTTGATAAAGTTCGCCCCTGAACCACCATCCGATTTATCAGTCGTTTGCCGGTGGCATCACGGATATCCACCCACGAACCCAGGTCGAAATACAAGGTCAAGGTACGAAAATCGTCACTTAGCTGCAGTTTCGGCATCACTTGCGCCTTCTTCTTTGCAGTCAAACGCCTGCCAGTCCTTGCCCTGGCTACAGTATTGGAAACGACATGGGCGTCAACTGTAGTTGACTTTTTTGGCTGCCCGGTTGTCCGGGACTGCTTGCCTGGTGATGAGGAAGAAGCACGAGATGTTATCGTTACAGATTCAGCACTTGCCCGTTTGTCGCCTGCTAACCGAACATTCGCTTGAGCTGGGGCTGTTTTCGGCACTGTAGATGTGACTCCAACAGTTTTGTTTCCCAACTCTTGCTTCGTTTGCCCCTGGCCGGTTTTCCCTTTAACGGCTTGCCCCTTAACGTCTTGATTGGTCGTCACGGACGGTGATTGTTGCCGGCCTGCTGGTAGCGATGGCCGTGGAGAAGCGACCGCCTGCTGGCCGGCTGCAGCTGAGTCTGACACCGCTGCGGGTGCCGCTGCTGAATCTGATGCTGCTGCAGTAGAGGCCGACATAGCCGCAGAATCCGTAGTTGATAACGAGCGCTGATTTGCTGTAGTTGCCCCAGGAACCGATGCTTGCGATTCTGCTGGCGTAGCGGCCTGTACGACAGCAGCGTTCGGTGCTGTCGAATCTGGGGTTATCTCGCCCCCGGGATCAGCAGAAACAATCACAGCAGCCGATGAAGGCTGGTCGATCGCTGTGGAATTGACAACCCTATTGTCGGCAACTCGTTGACTCTGCCACCACCAGCCCCCCACCATAAGTAATGCCAAAAGTAGCAACAACCCGATGTACCGTGAGGCACTGTCCATATGGTGTGGCAGATTGCCTTCAATCATCGGTTCAATCAATGGCGCTGCTTGCCTACCCTCCGGCAGTTCCTGCACCTGCTCGTACAGATGGACCATTTGCGCATCATCAAGTTTTATCAGTCGGGCATAATTTCGCAGATAACCCCGCGTATAGGTTGCACCAGCCATGTTATCGTAGTTGTCCTGCTCCAGCTCTTCGATTCGAAGCGGGTTCATACATAGCTGTTCAGCAACCTCGGCAACACTCAAACCCAGCTTTTCCCTGCCAGCTTGGAGTTGCTCACCCAGTCGAATACCTGTCTGACTGTTTTCTACCGTCAATGACAATTTTACAGTGTGTGGTTTCTTCATCATGCTGTTCTATGAAAAACGATGGTTAGTCCGATATGCTCTGCGTCTTACCGCGCATCAACTTGGCCCGAGGCCTACTTTGACGACGTTGGTCCAGTTCCCGCAAGGCTTGCGATTTGGGAAACAGCGTCTGTAATTGGCGAGCATACTCAGCAGCGGTCTTATTGTCTCCCATGCGTTGCTCGACTCCGACCGCCAACAGCAACAGTGTGGGTGTGGGTTTGGCAACAGCCAGATATCGTTCAATATAGGCTCTGGCGGCGAGGTCTTTTTGTTCGCTGACATTTTGCCTGGCCATACCCAACAAAGCAATTTCAAGTCGCGGATTAATCTCCAGCGCATGCTCGAGATAGAGCCTCGCTTGCGCGTATTTTTTTGGTTGCTTCTGATAACACAATGCAATCAGAGTATTGGTCAAATCAGGCCTTGGATTCAAACGAATACGTAAGGCTCTCTGATACTGCTGGTCGGCCTTTGCAAACTCTCGACTCTGGCAAAGGTAACTGCCATAGTCATCCGCTGCTGAAGCATTTTCAGGGTTACTGGTAACAGCCTTATTGAAATAAGCATTCGCTTTTACCGGCTCTTTAAGGCGCAGCATCAGCAGAGCCATAGCATGATTGGCCCGATCATTATCCGGAATCAACTTCAAGGCTATCTCAAGCTCATGCTTGGCAATTCTCAGTTTGCCCTGCCCCATATAAGCAACCCCAAGGTCAACATGAATCGTACCCCGCCTGGTATCACTCCATGGTTTGCGCAGATTGGTTTGGGTGGTTGAACAGGCAGACAGCAGCAAGCTTGCCAGCAACACAAATACCACACTTGCAGAGCCAAAATAGCGTCGTAACCTCATTGGAAGCTCGCTGCCATTTTCTCAATCCTGGGTAGTCGCCGGGTACGATCAAGAACCTCACCAGCCAATTGACCACAGGCTGCGGCTATATTCTGGCCGCGGGTTTTCCGGGTGATGGTCATGATCCCATGCCTCAGCAATTGTTCACGAAAGCAGTCGATGGTCGCAACACTGCTGCAACGAAATCCTGAATTCTCAAAGGGATTGAACGGTATCAGATTGACCTTAGCCGGTACACCAGCCAACAATCGTGCCAGCTTGGTCGCCTGCAACAGGCTATCATTCACACCCTCAAGCATGATGTATTCGAAGGTTACCGCGCGCCGGGCCTCCCCAACCACATAGCGACGACAGGCTGCGATCAGACCCTGTAACGGGTATTTGCGATTTAAAGGCACCAGACGAGTACGCAGTTCGTCATCTGCAGCATGCAGGGACACCGCCAGGCTGACCGAACACTCCGTTGCCAGGCGATCAATCATCGGCGTTACCCCGGCTGTGCTCAGCGTAACACGTCTTCTCGACAAGCCAAAACCAAAATCATCGAGCATTAGACGCATGGCGGCAACCACGTTGTCATAATTATACAAGGGCTCTCCCATTCCCATCATCACCACATTAGTGATTCGTTCACTACCCACGCGGGCTGCACGAACTGCAGCTGGCGAAGTCATTGCAGGTAAAAATTCTTGATCCAGCAATCGGTCTACCGCCCACAATTGACCGATGATCTCGGAAGTCTCTAGGTTACGGTTAAAGCCCTGTCGAGCGGTTGCGCAAAAAGTGCAATTAAGCGTGCAACCTGCTTGCGAAGATATGCAAAGCGTGCCCCGATCTGCCTCCGGAATAAAGACAGTCTCCACAGCATTGCCATCGGCCAAGCGAAACAGGTATTTTCTAACACCGTCATCAGCCAGTTGTTGGCGTGCCAGTTCCGGTACGGTAACTCGGGCCTTACTGGATAAATGCCGGCGAAGCCCCTTGGATAGATCGGTCATCACTGCAAAGTCAGCAACCTTGCGATGATATAACCACTTCATCAATTGTCGTGCCCGAAAAGGTTTCTCACCCAAAGACTCAAACCATTGTTCAAGTCCCTGGCGATCGAAATCCAGCATATTATTCATAACCGGTGGGCACGTATCGGCTGTAGAGCCAGGGATCCTGTACCAGGTGTCTTGTATAATACGCTCACGACCTTGGGCAAAACTCATTGTTGGTAAAAAAATAAGCAATTTCGGTTTCGGCCGTATCTGCAGCATCAGAACCGTGTACGGAGTTCGCTTCAATGGAGGTAGCAAAGTCTGCTCGAATAGTTCCGGCTGCGGCTTTGGCCGGGTCAGTCGCACCCATAATCTCACGGTTTCGTGAGATCGCATCGTCGCCCTCAAGCACCTGCACCACCACCGGGCCTGACTGCATATAGGTCACCAGATCATTAAAAAAGGGGCGTTCCTTGTGGACCGCATAAAAACCCTCAGCCTGTTTCTTACCAAGCCGCAACATTTTCATTGCTACGACCTGCAGACCGGCCTTCTCAAATCGGCTGACAATTGCGCCAACGACATTTTTTGCCACTGCATCCGGTTTAATAATGGAAAGTGTGCGTTCAACCGCCATGGTTTTCTCCTGAAATAGCTACATTTGTGCCACGGCGGCCATCGCTGGCTCAAGCCATGTACTCAATCTTGTTAAACGGGGAATTGTAACGGCTAAGTAAGGCTTTCGGCAATCAGATACTGACCCGTAAATCCGGTAATCGCTACCTTCAACAGAGATTTCGCCACTACCACCGTGGAAAGACGTACCGGAAGATAGTTTGCCATGCGCCCCCGGGCGATTCCCTCCATCCCGGACCGTTCCACCAGCACCTGGCCGATACGACCCGGACATAGGGCCAAGCGTGCCACCAGATTCTCCATACCCGCTTCACGAATCAGGGCAGCACGGTGTCTGGCAATTACTTTATCGACCTGTTTGGGTATTTTTGCTGCTGGAGTCCCTGGCCGAGGTGAAAAACAAAAGGTATGTGGGTAAGCAATACCATATTCCACAACCATTTGCAGCGTATCCTGGAATTGCTCATCCGTCTCGGTAGGAAATCCGGTCATGATATCGGCGCTTACCAACAAGTCCGGTACCAAACTACGAAACTGACGCAAGCGACGATCCACCCATAATCGATCGTATCGGCGCTTCATGCGTTTTAAAATCAGGTTGTTACCACTTTGCAAGGAAACATGCAGATGTGGGCACAGACGAGCCTGCTCAGCCATCAATTGGCACAGACCATCACTGAGATGAATGGGGTCGATGGAACCAAGCCGAATCCTGAAATCCCCATCGAGCTGCAGAATCTGCTGCAATAATGCCACCAGATCACCCTGATCGGAGGACCGATAGTCTCCAAGATCAATACCACAAAGTACGATTTCCTGGAACCCCTTGCTAACCAGGCGTTGCACCTGCTCGAGGATTCGGCTTTGCAGCTGTGAGCGACTGGGACCACGTGCGGTGTGAATAATACAGAACGTGCAGGACTGATCACAACCTAGCTGGACCTGGACCAGAGCACGACTTCGCTCGACCTCTGTTAGCGATTCGGTGGGGAATCCAGGTTCAGAACTGGGAAAATCAACCTGAACTTGTTGTTTCCGGGTTTCCTTCGGAGCAAACAGCACACTCGGCAAATTCAGCTTATGGGCGTTACCTATAACATAATCGACACCTGGAATGGCGGCACAGGCTGCGGCATTGATTTGTGCATAGCAACCGGTCACCACGACTTTTGCCTTTGGGTTGCTACGGATGACCCGCCTCACCATTTGCCGGGCCTGTCGATCTGCCTCCCCGGTCACCGTACAGGTATTGATAACATAGAGATCTGCAGGCTGCTCAAACGCCACTTTTTTCCAACCCTGGTTACTGAACTGCTGCAAAATCTGTGCAGATTCAACGCTATTCACCCGGCAACCCAGTGTCGCCACAGCCACCGTGCCCACAACAGAAACAGGGTCAGATACTGCAATAGGCTTTGTCACCACCGCAATAACACCGATCAGATGATACTGAAGCTCTCACCACAGCCACAGGTTGCACTGACCCGAGGGTTGTTAAACGCAAATGCAGCAGACAACTCATCCTGGTTAAAGTCGATTTCCGTACCGTCCACATAGGGCAGACTGGTGCTATTAACCACCACTTTAACCCCCTGAGACTCAAATACCTGGTCCTGTTCATCAATTGATTCGGCCAACTCTACGGTATAGGAAAAACCGGAGCAACCGCTGGTTTTAACACCAAAGCGCAGCCCCAGTGCCCGCTCTGATTTTTCAAGATAGCCACGCACCCGATCCGCTGCGGCCGTAGTTAAGGTAATCGCCATACACACACTCCAGGATCGCTCCAAAAAAGTTCGGGGTTCATTGTATTACCCTATTACAAAGACTAAATTACAGGGGCAACTACATGGGCTTCCAGGTCACAGCATGCACTCGTTTTACTTGCCCTTGCGTTGCAGTTGATATTCGATCGATGAGAGGATACCACGAAAAATATTTACGTCATCAACCGACATACCGGAACGGACGAAAAGACGCCTGATTTTGCGGAATAACCGGCTCGAGTTGGGTGCTTTAATAAATTCTACGGCGTGTAATACCTGCTCGAGATGTACAAAAAATTGCTCAATACTCACTGCTGAAGCTGCTTGATCCTTCGCGTCGGTCGATGCTGGAGACGGCGATGGTACTTGGCCCAGCATAACCTGACGCAATTCATACGTCATGATCTGAACCGCACTGGCGAGATTGAGTGAATGAAATGCTGCGTTGACTGGTACGGTGACATGGATATTGGCACGATCCAACTCAGCGTTGGAAAGCCCACTGTTTTCACGACCAAACAGGATCGCGACCTGCCCGCGCTCGGTAGCCTGCCAGGCGGTCTGCATAGCTATTCGTGGGCTCATTACAGGCCAGGTAACACTACGTTGACGGGCCGAGGTGGCCAACACCAAAGTAACATCCTGCAGCGCAGCATCGAGGTCAGCACAAACTACAGCCTTCTGCAGGATATGATCAGCACCTGTGGCACGGGCCACAGCAACATCACTGGGGAAAATATCGGGCTCAACCAGATACAGCTGCTGGAATCCCATGGTCCACATAGCTCGAGCCGTGGCACCGATATTGCCCGGATGACTGGGACGGATCAGTACGATGCGGATCTGCCCGGTGCGACCTGAGATGAACCTGGGGTCGGGAGGTGGCGTTAAAGCAGAGCTGGACAAAGACGTTACAAATCCCCCATAAATTGAGAAACAAAAAATGCCATCTAAGGCCAGTCAGGGTGGTTTGGTATCTCCGACTGATCGACGATACCTTGAAGGCTGGCCGAGAATAAACTATTCCGGCGGTACCCACAAACCTACCATACAGGATACTATTAGCATCACAATACCAGCAGCTCCAACCAGCCGTAGATTGAGTGAATGTTTCCTTGCTAAAACGGCCACCCAATCGATTCCTATCCCTTATGGGTGAGAGTTCCTGCAGCTATACAAAATCAGTAAAATTTGCAGAACCGGAGATTCCCTCATGCATCCCTTTGTAAATACGGCCGTTAAGGCTGCCCGCCGCGCAGGTAGCATCATTGTACGGCATCTTGACAGATTGGACCGGATCGATATTGAAAAAAAAGGCCATAATGACTATGTCAGCGAAGTTGATCACAAAGCTGAAACTGAAATTCTGGCCATTATCCAGCAAGCCTACCCGGATCATGCCATTGTCGCTGAGGAGAGTGGCCAACAACCAGGAACGAGGTATGAGTGGATTATTGATCCACTCGATGGCACGACCAATTTTCTACATGGCTACCCCCAGTTTGCAGTTTCCATCGCCGTCCGCGAGGCCGGAAGAATCACTCATGGGGTAATTTTTGACCCACTTCGTAATGAGCTGTTCACAGCATCCCGGGGAGGAGGCGCTCGACTCAATGACCGACGTATCCGTATCAGCCATTGCCAAAATCTGGAATATGCTTTGCTTGGAACCGGGTTCCCGTTTCGGGATATGCTGTATCTGGAACCCTGGCTAAGCAGTTTCCGGGAAATGCTGATTCAAACCAGCGGGATCCGGCGAGCCGGTTCAGCGGCGCTCGATCTGGCCCATCTTGCCTGTGGACGTTTTGACGGCTTCTGGGAGTTCGGCCTATCGATCTGGGATATTGCAGCTGGTTGCCTGCTGATCGAGGAGGCTGGGGGTTTGATTAGTGGTCCAAGCGGTTCTGTCGACCATTTGGACAGTGGTCACATCGTCGCCGGCAATCCTTACCTGCACCCACAAATTCTGGAAATCATCCGTAATCACTTGCCAGAGGACTTTCATTAAACCCCGACAAAGCACCGGGAACAATCGGAAAGGTGGAGGCACCCATCAGATCTTTCCGCTAACTGGGGAAATTAAAAAACAGCTTGAGGGAGGGTAGTTTTGGAGTGACTTCTGGCTTGAAGAGGCTTTAAAACGAGGGAACGCTCGCCCAATCTATAGGCTGGGAATGACCTCTACGTCACCTACTGCTTGACAGCTCTGATAAAAAGCACTCCGGAAAATTCTTTGACCAACGGAATCTTTTGTAGAACCACAGACGCTGTCCTGAATACAGGAAACAGCAGATCCGGAGTAAATGGTGGGAGAAAATCGATGGGGGTAATCTCAATATGAGCAAAATGGTGCTTTTCGAGCAGTCTTTTGAAGGCTCCCTTGTAAAAGGCCGTCTCCGTCGGTGAATCTCCGGTCATTTTCTTGATCAATTTACTGTGTTTTTGCACAAAGATATAAGGATTAAGCATATTGGGCTCATTGAATAGCAGCCTCCCACCTTTTTTTAACACACGCAGGATCTCTTCCAATGCTGGCTCTATATTCAAATGATGCAGAATTGAATTGCCAATAACGGCGTCGAAATGATCACTTGGAAAAGTCAAATGATGCACATCTTCAGGCATGAATTTGACTAGTGGCCGATTCACATTGTGCTGCGCAATCTGCAATAAGTCATCGGACAAATCGGTCGCAACGAGATTGCATATTTTCTCAGCAAAGTACTTTGTGTATTCCCCGGAACCACAGCCAACTTCCAGCACTTTTAGCTCTGGATAACTGGTAACTTGAAGACAATCAAGAATCTGCCGACTTTTCCACAAAGCCCGATACTTGCCCGCTTTGGTATTATAATTCCAAACCTTATCCGGATTTTCTGAAATAAATTTTCCGTGCGCTATCTCACCCGCGATGCGTTCCATAATCCGCTATCCCTCATACCCCATACCTATATGATATGATCTCGTAAAAACCATTTATTCAAAATGTATGTCAATACAGGTAACTCTTCAGGGCTGGTACATTCACCCCTGCGTTTCTTATGTTACCCATCTATCGGCGAACATCATACTCCCAACCAGAAGTACTTGACAATGCCACAGTAAACAACATCTCGACAATCAGTGACTGGTTCCTGCTGAACGGTGAATTTTGTTATATACGTTGTATTTTCCTGATGGCTTTTTCATCGGAATTCGTTTGATTTCCTTTAAAGTTTTAGCATCATAGATGACCAACGCTCCATCCATATCCCAAACGCTGACCAGGGCATAGCGACCGTAGCGATCAAATTCGACATGAGCTGATGTCTTGCCGGGCGAGGGGCGCAGGGTTTTCACGATCTTCAGGGTGCGCTTGTCAATCACCTGCATCACATCCTTATTGGGCCCGAAAAATACATCGGTCCAGGCGTAGGGGGTATTCTCGTGGCTACGCATAAAGAATCCGGGGCCAAGGGTTTTGATCCGTTTAATCACCTTCCAGGTTTTCATATCAATCACACTGACGATGCCCTGTTTTAGATTGGGGGTTGCCATGACCTGTCGACCCTTATAGTTCCAGGTAATCCCCGAACCCAGGTGCGGCATCCCGGGCAGGTCAATTTTGGCAGCCACAACCCCGCCATCGAGATAAATAACCCGTACTTGACTGTCCTTGCCACGACTGGAACCGATCAGGAATCGATACTTCTGATCGAACATGAAATCATCCATATACGTATCGATCTTGATCCGTCGCACAGGAAAACGTTCATATTTGACCGGGACCTCATCACCAGAATCCTTGCGGTAATCATGAATCCATTTGGTTTGTGGAGCCACGGCATCATCGGCATACGAGATTTCCCAGATTTCCTTCAAATCCTTCAATGCGACGATAAAACTGTGACGTGGTGCTGCCTGATAAACGGCACTGACCCGGGATGTCTTGCGATGTTTTTTGTCGGTAACCGGAATAATTTTCAGCACCGATAAATCTGTTGCATCGAGAATTACCAGCGTATGCGGTAAATAATTACCGACCATGATGTAGCGGCCATCACCGGAAATCGCCAAATTTCGGGTATTGATACCGGCCCTGACCTCGGCCAACATCTTCAGATTATACATATCGTATTTACTGATCCAGCCACCGCGGGATGCGAAATAGACAAAACGCCCGTCAGGTGAATATTTCGGCCCGCCATGCAGGGCAAAGCGACTTTTAAAGCGCGTAATCGGCACCAGTTTATCACCATCAAGTACCGTCACATGGTGGTCACCAAGTTCTACTACCAGGAACAGATTCAAAGGATCTGCCTGATAGACCGGTTTATTCCCCAGGCTACCCGGCTTATAGTAGACCACCCGGCTGGCATCGATTTGGGCTTTACCCCATACTGGCTCAGTAGCCAGAGGGGTATAGATATAGTCAACCAAACCCTTGATCTGCTGCGACGAGAGTTTGCGGCCAAAACCCGGCATCTGGGTAATGGCTTCACCATTGGTGATTTCCTCGATGGCCCTTTTCTGCGACAGGCGACTGAGGTTTTCAGGCAATAAGGCGGTTCCCATACCACCCAGACGATTTGCACCATGACAGCTGGCGCAGTGTTGTTGATACAGCTTAACTGTGGCGGTCTGAATACCTGTCGAACCAGCCAATGCCAGAGCGGGCGAAAACAGTACAAAAAACACCACGCGCAGAAGCCATTTGCAAAACGCTGTACGGATGAGTGGCAATCTCACTTCGAGACCATTTTTATGATGGAATGAGGTGTATGGTGATTCCGCGGATAGAAATTTCCGCTTGGAAATGTGCTGAAGTGAGGAAATCAATCGCCAACCCTGGTTTTTACAAGCAGCTCTGTGAGGAAGTTGTATATTAAGCATGGGGGTGGGATCTCCTGTCATTGCGATGAGGGCGCAGTGTTAATCGTTCCTGTATGCCGGATAGACCAATTTCGGCATCGGTCAAATAACAACCTGGATCTTCAGCCCAGAAATCACCACTGAGTTGATAGGCCCGAACCCGGGTATTACCATTGCAGAGTTGCAGATATTGACAATGGCCACAACGCCCCCCAAGCGGGCGTGGACTGGCCTTGAGCCCAGCCATTAACGGATCCGAAGTATCGGGCCAGATTTGTGAAAATGGACGCTCACGTACATTACCCAGATTGTAGTTCCACCACATGGTATCCGGGTGCACATTCCCGAGATTGTCAATATTGGAAATATTCACTCCGGTGGAATTACCGCCCCATTGCCTGAGCTTAGCCTGGATATGGGAAAAATGCTCGGGAAAGTGCTTTTTTACCCATAGCAACAAAAAAACACCATCTGCGTCATTATTGCCACTAACAAACTCACGCACCTTACCCTCCCGGGCATACTGCCAACAGGTGCTAAACAACAATTCCATGGCTCGACGGGTTGCGGCAAAAATCGCATCATCCTGGCGATGTGTGTTGCCACGCCCGGCATAGTTCAAATGGGATAGATAGAATCGATCGATATTGTGCTCTTCCATTAACGCCAACATGGCCGGCAATTCGGACTCATTGTCCTGAGTCATGGTGAAACGAATTCCCACCTTGACGCCAATTTCATTGCAAAGCGTAATAGCCCGTATGGATGCCGCAAAAGCACCTTTCTTGCGGCGAAATTGATCGTGAGTTGAACCGATCCCATCGAGGCTGATGCCAACGTAGTTGTAGCCGACGGCCGCAATTTCTTCAATATTGTCAGCATTAATCAGCGTGCCATTGGTCGACAGGCCAACATAAAAGCCCTTATTTTTTGCATAGTGGGACAATTCGAAAATATCCGGCCTGAGCAGGGGTTCGCCACCAGAGAGAATCAGTACCGGCACCCCGAATTCACTCAAATCATCCATCACGGTCCTTGCCTCAGTGGTGGATAATTCGCCGGCGAAATCCTTGTCGGCTGAAATGGAGTAACAATGCTTACAGGTCAGATTACAGCGTCGAATCAGATTCCAAACCACCACCGGGCCGCTGGGTTCGGCAGGTACTGCCAAAGTGGTCGGGTGCAAAAGTTCACGCATATAGCGGGAAATACGAAACACTATTCTATCCTCTGGTGGTGTAGCCGAAACCCGGTTTTCTTCAAAATCCGGGTACTGTATAAGATATCGTGCTCAAGATCATACGGCCCCAGTACGGCAGCGAGGCGGTCAACTTTGGTCTCTACCTCAGCCCGGTTTCGACCGTGCACCATGACAAAAAAATTATAAGGCCAGTCCGGTAGATGACGGGGCCGACGGTAACAGTGGCTGACAAAACTCAGGGCACCGATTTTCACACCCATTGCACGGACCACAGTATCCGGAATATTCCATACTGACATGCCGTTGGCAGTATAGCCCAGCTTATAATGATTGGGCACCAGTGCCACCCGGCGAATAATCCCCGCTTCCAGCATCCGTTGACAGCGTTGAATAACCTCTTCGGGCACCAAACCCAATTGTTCTGCAACCTGATGATAGGGTCTGGCAGTGAGCGGCAAACCTCCCTGGGTAGCGGTAATAATCTGCCGGTCTATAGCATCCATAGCAGTCACAAATCCTTCATATTTCCAACTTCAGGCCGACAAAGAACTCTTCTTGTTTGGGCATATTAAATACCGGATAGCCGGTTTCTTCGGCAATCGAAACCAATACATTCTCGATTTCTTCCGGGGTTTCAGTTGCCAACACAAACCACATATTAAAGATATGATTACGCCGGTAATTATGCGCTACTTCGGTGTACGCGTTAACCTGGGTCGATACCTTTTCATAGGCATCATCCGGAACTTGCATCGCCGCCAGAGTCAAGCCTCCACCAAGCTTTTCAGCATGAAACATCGGCCCCAGACGGGAGATAAAACCCTGATCTCGCAACCCCGACAGGCGACTCAGCAACCCCTCTTCGGTGATACCAAGTTGCTCAGCCGCAGCCGCGTAGGGTCGCTCACAAATCGGCAAACCCGTTTGCAGTGTATTGATAATACATCGATCCGTAGCATCCAGTGCTAGACTATCTGACAGGTTCTCAGTCATCAAGCCTGTCCGGGAATAGCGAGGCTCTTAGCAACCTGTAATGGGTCGTTGCGGTCGGCTTCAATACAGCGAGCTCCCTGTTGTTTGAAGCGGCGACAACTGAACAGTACCTCATGAATGATATCCTCAAGTCCACAACGGGCAATCAGGCTTTGTAGGTGCTGCAAAACCAGCTCCCGATCCTGGCCGTGAATCATACAAAATAAATTATAGGGCCAATCGGGCAACCGTCGTGGCCGCCTGTAGCAGAGGGTAACCACTTGCTGTTCACCCAGACGCCGGCCCACTTCTCGCACCTGCTCATCGGGCACATCCCAGACCACCATAGCATTCGCCTGATAACCCAACTCATGGTGGCGAACGACTACCCCCAACCGTCGAATCATACCGTCAGCCTGCCATCGACTCAGACAATCGATGACTTGTCGCTCGGTCAGACCAACCCGAGTACCAATCTCTTTATAGGGGTGGGATACCAACGGCAAGCCTCGCTGTAGCACGGCCACCAGGGCACGTTCAGGATCACTCAAGTCGTCCATTGCAGATCGAACCCCAAATCGATACAGTACGCTTCCAGCATCGGCAAAATCAACAGCACAAGGCCGGTCCGTTGTTCGATGTCCTGCACAACCTGCTGTAGGCGATTCTTGTTCGAGGCAGTCACAACAAACCACAGGTTGTAGTAATGCTCCCGGGCGTAATTATGATTAACCTCAGGATAGGAATTAACCAGGGCTGCGACCTCCTGCAGACATTCCTCGGCTACTGCAGCCGCCACCAGTGAACTCGCTCCAATTCGGTCGGTCTGAAACACCGGCCCCACGCGGCTGATCACACCTTGTGTCTGCAACTGTGAGATCATTTGTAAAACAGAGGATTCATCGGTACCCAGCTGTGCTGCAATATCTGCAAATGGAGTAGTGGAAAGTGAAAAATCGTGCTGATAGTCATTCAGCAAACGCCTTTCCTGAGCATTCAAGGCCTGAGCGTTCAAGGCCTGAGCGTTCAAGGCC